>DATMMB010000096.1:0-18526 GCA_035569895.1 Solirubrobacteraceae bacterium
CGGGCGCCCCGGGCGGCAACGGCGCCGCACCGGCCGACACCCTGACGGTCACCGACAACCGCACCGGGCGCACGTACGAGCTGCCGGTGAGCGACGGCACCGTGCGCGCGATGGACCTGCGTCAGATCAAGACCTCCGAGCAGGACTTCGGGCTGATGGCGTACGACCCGGCGTTCACCAACACCGCCTCCTGCCGCAGCGCGGTCACCTACATCGACGGCGACGACGGCGTGCTTCAGCACCGCGGCTACCCGATCGAGCAGCTGTGCGAGCACTCCTCCTACCTGGAGGTCGCGTACCTGCTGATCAAGGGCGAGCTGCCCACGCGCGCGCAACTGGAGGAGTGGGTCCATGAGGTGACGATCCACACGTTCGTGCACGAGAACGTCAAGGACTTCATGCAGGGCTTCCGCTACGACGCCCACCCGATGGGGATGTTGGTCGCCTCCGTCGGCGCGCTCTCGACCTTCTACCCGGACGCCAGCCGCATCAGAGACGAGGGCGTCCGCGACATCCAGATCATCCGCCTGCTCGCGAAGATGCCCACGCTCGCGGCGTTCGCGTTCCGCCACAACATGGGCCAGCCGTACGTGTACCCCGACAACGACCTCGGCTACGCGGGCAACTTCCTCTCGATGATGTACCGCATGACCGAGCTCAAGTACGAGCCCGACCCGCGCCTGGAGCGGGCGCTCGACGTGCTGTTCATCCTGCACGCCGACCACGAACAGAACGCCTCCACCAACGCCGTGCGCTCGGTCGGCTCCACGCAGGTCGACCCCTACTCGGCCGTGGCCGCGGGCGTGGCGGCGTTGTACGGGCCGCTGCACGGCGGCGCCAACGAGGCGGCGCTGCGGATGCTCGCGAGGATCGAAAAGGTCGAGAACATCCCCGGCTTCCTCGCGGGCGTCAAGGATGGCAAGGAGCGGCTGATGGGCTTTGGGCACCGCGTGTACAAGAACTACGACCCCCGCGCGCGGATCATCCGCAAGCACCTCGACGACGTGTTCGAGGTGCGCGGCAAGAGCCCCTTGCTGGAGGTCGCCTCGGAGCTCGAGAAGCGCGCGCTCGACGACGACTACTTCACGCAGCGCAAGCTCTACCCCAACGTCGACTTCTACTCCGGCCTGATCTACGAGGCGCTCGGCCTGCCGGTGTCGATGTTCCCCGTGATGTTCGCGATCGGCCGCACCTCCGGCTGGATCGCGCAGTGGCTGGAGATGGTGCAGGACCCCGAGCAGAAGATCGCCCGGCCACGGCAGATCTACACCGGCGCGCGGGATCGTGAGTACGTGGCGGTGGAGGGGCGGGGGTAGCCCTACAGCACCAGCGTCGCCCCGTGCCGGCGCAGCCACTCGCGGTCCTCGCGGAAGCGCGGCCAGCGGCGCTCTACCAAAGCCCAGAACCGCGGCGAGTGGTCGAGCACCTCCAAGTGGCACACCTCGTGCCACACCACGTAGTCGAGCACGCTCTCGGGGGCCAGCAGCAGGCGCCAGTTGAAGCTCATGTGCCCCCGCGAGGAGCAGGAGGCCCAGCGCGTGCGCTGCGCGCGGATCGAGAGGTCGCGGTAGGCGACGCCGGCCTGCGCGGTCGCCCAATCCAGGCGGGCCCCGATCTCCGCGCGCGCCGCGCGCCGGTAGAAGCGCTCGATCGCTGGCCGCGGGTTGTGCGCCGGCACCAGCAGCAGCCCGCCGCGACGGTGCGCGCGGGTGCGGTCCGGCTCGGGCACCAGGCGCAGGGCGCCGTCGAGGTAGGGCAGTGCATGCACAGCGGGTGAGAGTAGTCGCCGCGTCGGAGGCATAATCGCGCCGTGGCCCAATCGATCGTGAAGCTCCCCCGCGAGGTGCGCCCGCCGTACGAGGTGTTCCTCAACGGCGTGCCCCAACGGCTCGGCGACGACTACCAGGTGAGAGACGGGGCGCTCGTGTTCGAGCGCGAGCTGCGCAAGGACCGCATCAGCGGCTGGCGCTGGCTCTTGGGCGCGTGGGGCGTCGGCACCTACCGCCAGAACGACTCGGTGGACGTGCGCTACGAGGCGGCTGACGGCTCGCCCCGCGTGGCGCAGGGGTTGGAGATCGAGCTTGGTTAGCGCCGCAGCGACCATATACCGACGGCCCGGAGGCAGCCACCGCCGGCGCCCGACCACGTCCGACGACCAGCCGCGGCTAGGTGACGCTCGTCGCCGCGGATGCCCGCTCCCACGGCCGCGCCAGCTTCAAAGCGCTGAGGATCGCGCGCGTCGCGGGGGAGCGGTTGAGCGTGTAAAAATGGATCCCGGGCGCGCCGCCGGCGAGCAGCTCGGCGCACTGCAGCGTGGCGTAGGCGACGCCGAAGTCGAGCACCGCCTCGCCGTCGTCCCCGCGTAAGCGCAGCTCGCGGCGCAGGCCATCGGGGATCGAGGCGCCGGACATCGCGCTCATCCGCTCCACCTGGCCGGCGTGGGTGATCGGCAGGATGCCGGGGATGATCGGCACCTCGATCCCCGCGGCGCGGGCGCGGGCAAGGAAGTCGAAGTAGAGCGCGTTGTCGAAGAACAGCTGCGTGATCAGGAAGTCCGCCCCGGCGCGCACCTTCTCGGCGAGGTGCGCGAGGTCGTCGTCGGGGCTGAGCGCGTGGATGTGGGTCTCGGGGAAGCACGCGGCGCCGATTGCGAACGGGTAGTCGGCGTCGATCAAGGCCACCAGCTCGCTCGAATACTCGAGGCCGCCCTCCGTTTTCGTCCACTGCTCGTGCCCGGCGGGCGGGTCGCCGCGCAGCGCGAGCACGTTCTCGATTCCCGCGTCGCGCATCTCCTCGAGCGTTGAGCGCAGCTGCGCCACGGTGGCGCCGACGCACGTGAAGTGCGCCATCGCCTCCAGCCCGTGCTCGCGCTTGATGCGCTTGACGATCTCGATCGTGCGCTCGCGCGTGGAGCCGCCCGCCCCGTAGGTGACCGACACGAACGCCGGCTCCAGCGCGCGCAGCTCCGCGAGCGCCGCCAGCAGGTTGCGCTCCCCCTGCTCGGTTTTTGGCGGGAAGAACTCGAACGAGAACACCGGCCCGTCCTGTTGCAGCAGCTCGTCGATGCGCATGGTGGATCAGTTTGCCATCGTGCGTCGCCGTTTCCGCCCGCCGGCGTGCAGCCGCGCCGGGCCGATCCCCGGCCGCGCCGACCAACACGGCGGGCGTCGTGGGCCCACGCTCAATCCCCGCCGGGCGCCACGGCCACCCACCGCTCCGGCTCCTGGGCGATCCGCCGTACGCGTCCGGCCACCTCGAGGTGCACGAGGAACGCGAGCGTCTCGGTGAGCAGCCACGGCGCGGTGTTGGGCGAGAAGGGGACCTCGTAGAGCACCTCCGGCACGACTTCGTAGGCGGTGCGCGGCTCGCCGGAGATCACCTCCAGCACCCGCTCGGTGCGCTCGCGCACGAGCGCGCGGTTACCTTCGATGTGGGCATGCACGTCGGCGAACGTGCGCCCGTGCCCGGGCAGGCACAGGCGCGCGCCGAGCCGCTGCACGACGTCGAGCGAGCGCAGGAACTCGCCGACGGGGTCGGGGGAGTAGCCGTAGTCGAAGAACAGCGAGATGCGCCCCAGCAGATGGTCGCCGGAGATCAGAAGGCGCCGCTCAGGCTGGAACAGGCAGACGTGCGAGGGCGCGTGGCCGGGCGTCTCGTGCACCGTCCACGAGCCGAGGTCGGTGGCGATCGTGACGCCGGGCAACAGCGCCCGGTCGGGCTCGATCACCGCCGCGATCCCGGTGTCGAGCTCGCGCCGCTCGGCGGCGTAGCGGCGCAGCGGCTCCTCCGGCACGCCGCTCTGGCGGGCGACCTCCAGGCGCCGCGCGATCGCCGCGTCCGGACCGTGCGCCCACTGGCGCATGTGGTCGAGGTTGGGGTGCATCCACAACTCGCAGCCCGCCCGCTGCACGATCGTCGCCGCCTGGCCGTAGTGGTCGGAGTGCGCGTGGGTGCACACCAGCAGGCGGATGTCCTCGACGGCGAGCCCGCACATTGCCAAAGCCCGTTCGAGGTTGGCAAACGACCCCTTCTCGTGCATGCCCGTGTCGAACAGCACCACACCATCACCCGCCGCCACCGCCCACGCGTTGCCGTGCGGCACGCCCGGCCACGGCAAGGGCAGGCGCAGGCGGTAGACGCCCGGCAGCACCCGTTCGCCGCGGCCGAGCTCGCGGCGGGAGGCGCCGTGCTCGGCGGGCGGACGATCGCTGGTTGGGTCGGACACCGCCGCGGAGACTATTGCGGTCTACACTTTTTGGCTCCGCCGCCAACGTGCAAGGAGCCAAGATCATGGCCGACCAGACCGCAGAGCAACTCGCCTCCAAGGTGCAGGAGGCCGCCTCCAACATTCACGCGCCGACGCCGCCGCGCGAGCGGATCTCGGGGGACCGCGCCGGGGCGAGCGAAGCCGAGGCGGTGGCGCGCCGCTACTTCGAGGCGATCAACGTCCACGACCTCGATGCGGCGGTGGCGCTGTGGGCGCCGGGTGGGCGCGAGCACGTGCGCGGCCAGGTGGACGTGAGCGCCCCGGAGGGGGTGCGCGCGTTCGTGGGCGACCTGCTTGGCGCGATGCCGGATTTGCGCTGGGAGATGGTGGCCACCACCACCGAGGGCGAGCGCTGCGCGGTGCAGTGGCGAATGACCGGCACGTTCGTCGGGCCGGGCACCTTCAACGGCCTGCAGCCCACCGGCCACCCGCTGACGCTCGAAGGCGTGGACGTGCTCACCGTGCGCGACGGGCTGATCCAGGCCAACGACGCGTTCCCCGACTCGATGGCGGTGCCCCGCCAGCTCGGGATGCTGCCGCCGCAGGGCTCGGCAGCGGAACGGGGGATGGCGGGCGCGTACAACGTCAAGACCCGTCTCACCTCGCGGATGCTCGCCGAGCCGGAGCTGATCGCCGAGGGCGTGTGGGTGCTGCAGGGCGAGCCCGGCCACTGCAACGTGTACTTCCTCGAGGACGAGGGGGGCGTGACGCTGTTCGACGCCGGCGCGCGCACGATGGTGCGCGCTGTCGCGAGCGCCGGCGCGAAGCTCGGCGGCATCACGCGCATCGTGCTCGGCCACGGCCACACCGACCACCGCGGCACCGCGCCGGCGCTCGGCGCGCCGGTGTACTGCCACCCCGCCGAGGTCGAGGATGCGCAAGGCAGCGGCGGCTTCCGCTACTGGCCGGAGGGCCTCGTCGGGCTGCCGACCCCCCAGCGCCAGATCCACCGCGTGGTGCACCGCCTCGCCTGGGACGGCGGGCCGGTGGAGATCGCGGGCACGGTGCAGGAGGGCGATGCGATCGCGGGCTTCAAGGTGCTCGACCTCCCCGGCCACGCCCCCGGGCAGATCGGGCTGTGGCGCGAGTCGGATCGCCTCGCGATCGTCAGCGACACGTTCTACACCGTCGACATGTGGGGCCGCGACAGCGAGCCGAAAGTGCCGGAGTCGACCTACAACTACGACACCGAGCAGGCGCGCAAGAGCATCCGCAAGCTGGCGGAGCTCGAGCCGGCGATCGCGTGGCCCGGGCACGCCAAACCGGCGAGCGGCAGCGACGTGCGAGCACAGCTGGAACGCGCCGCCGACGCACCCTGACGGTCGAATGACTGCGCGATGCTGCGTCCTCGCTCGCTCATGTGCTGAAGCACACTTCGCTCGCTGCGTCCTTGCCTCGCTTGTCCTTCGACCGTCAGGGACTCCTTGACCGGTAGACGCAAGCCCAAGCAGCGCCCAGCGCCTCTGAAGGCGCCGAACAGCGAGTACACCGACGAAGGGGGCAGCAAGCTGACGCTGCGCGGCGCGTTGACGCCGGCGACACGGATGAAGTACGCGCGGACGCTGGCGGGCGCGAGCGCGAGCATGGCCGAAACCCGCGAGGATCGCTGGCAGCGAGCGGTGGAGCTGTTGTTCGAGCGCCTCGCCGTGCGCTGGGAGATCGCCGGCGCGCCGATCGAGCGCCAGCAGGAGCTGCTCGCCCGCTTCCGCGCCGCGAGCCCGGCGGAGCGCGAATGGGTGCGGGCAACGCTGCGCGAGCACTGCGCGGAGCACTTCCCGGATGTGACGCCGCCGTAGCGCGCGCCGACCGCTACCGTGGCGGGCGACATGCGCCGCACGAAGATAGTCGCGACGATCGGGCCGGCCTCGCGCGAGCCGGAGACCCTGCTGAAGATGGTGAACGCGGGGATGGACGTCGCGCGGCTGAACTACTCGCACGGGACGTTGGAGGAGCACGCCGAGACGGTGAGGCGCGTGCGCGACGCGGCCGGCAGGGCGGGACGGCCAGTGGCGATCCTGCAGGACCTGCCCGGGCCGAAGCTCAGGATCGGGCCGCTGCGCGAAGACATCGTCGAGCTGAAGCCGGGCGAGCGGGTGACGTTCGCGTGCGGGCCAGAAGACGGCGCGGGCGACGCGACCCGCATGGGGATCTCCTGGGGAGGGCTGCCCGACGCGCTGCAGGAGGGCGAGGTGATCTACCTCGCCGACGGCTCTGTCAGGCTGCGCGTGGTGGCGGTGCGCGCCGGCGCGCGCGAGGTGGAGGCCGAGATCGAAGTGGGCGGCGCGGTGGCGTCCCGCCAGGGCCTCAACATCCCCGGCCCGATCGACACGCTGCCGGCGGTGCCGGAGGAGGATCTGGCGCTGCTGCGCCACGGCGAGTCGATCGGCGTGGACATGGTGGCGCTGTCGTTCGTGCGCAGGCCGCAGGACATCGAGGAGGTGCGCGAGCACACGCGGTTGCCGCTGATCGCGAAGATGGAGAAGCCGCAGGCGGTGGAGCGCGCCGAGGAGATCCTCAGGGCCGCGGACTGCGTGATGGTGGCCCGCGGCGACCTCGGCATCGAGCTGCCGATCGAGCAAGTGCCGCTCGTGCAGAAGGAGCTGCTGCGCCTCGCCGGGTGGCTGGCGCGGCCGGCGATCACCGCCACGCAGATGCTCGACTCGATGGTGACCTCCTCGCGTCCGACGCGCGCGGAGGTGGCGGACGTGGCGAACGCGATCCTCGACGGCACCGACGCGGTGATGCTCTCGCAGGAGACCGCGGTGGGCGCCTACCCCGTGGAGGCGATCGCGATGATGGCGTCGGTGGCCGAGCAGGCCGAGTCGATCGCCCCCTACAAAGAGTGGAACGCCGGGCGCGTAAGGCGCACCGAAGCCGACCCCGCGTACACGCTCGCGCACAGCCTGTGCATCGCGGTGCAGGAGCTGAGCCTCGACGCGCTGATCGTCCCCACGCTCTCGGGCCGCAGCGCGCGCCTGGTGAGCGCCCACCGCCCGACGGTGCCGATCTACGCGCTGTCCCCCGGCCGCGAGACGGTGCGCCGCTGCGGACTGATGTGGGGCGTGCAGGCCGCCTCGATCCGCCGCCACGAGACGACCGAGGAGCTGATCGCCGACGCCGCCCGGCGCGTGGTGGAGCTCGGCTGGTGCAAAAAGGGCCAGCGCGTGGGCATCACCGCGGGCCTCCCAAGCGGCCGCCCCGGAACGACGAGCCTCGTACAGATTCAGGTGCTGTAGGGAGGGGGAGATCGTCCGCGCGTCCGGCGCGAGGAACGCGCCAAGCACGGGCACGGCATCCGTGCCGCGCCGCCCCGCCGCGCGGGGGAACGCGGCTCAGCCGAGCGCGCCGACGCCGCCGTGCGCGTAGAAGTCGGCCTCCTGACGCCCCAGCTCGGTGATGGGAGGGTCGCCGTAGATCCACTCGCGCGCGATCCGGTGCCAGTTGGCGGTGGCGCGCAGCTGTGAGAGGACGGCGAGCGTGAGCATCTCCATGCGCCGCCCGAAGAGGTGCTCGGCGCGCATGTCCTGGTGGCGCATGTGGCGGAAGTGGCGGGAGCGGGGGTCGGAGGACTCGATCATCACCTCGGTGGCCATCTCCGGCGTCAAGGAGACGACCGCGTCGGTGGTGTACCAGCCGATCCCGTCCTCGATGAACTCCAAAAGCTCCTCGGGATCCACGAGGGCCGGCTGCGGCAGAAAGCCCGACTGCGCCAGCAGCGCGTGTAGCGCGGGCGCGTCGTGCTCGATCACCGCCCGCTGCGCCGCCAGCTCCAGTTCGACCGGCGGCGGGTCGAGGCGCTTGAACAGCCCGAAGTCGAGGAACGCGACGCGCCCGTCGGCGAGCAACAGGAAGTTGCCGGGGTGGGGGTCCCCGGAGAACTGGCGGTGGCGGTAGAGGCAGCCGAGGAAGAAGCGGAAGATGATCTCGCCGAGCCGGTCGCGCGCCGGTTGGGGGTGGCCCTTCAGCTCCTCAAAGCCGACGCCCTGCACCAGCTCGCTGACGAGCACCCGCTCGCGCGAGAGCTCGGCGATCACCTCCGGGATCTTGATGAAGGGGTGGCCGTCGAAGATGCGCGCGAGCGAGCGCTGGTTGGAGGCCTCGAGCTCGTAGTCGAGCTCCTCGCCGATCCGCTCGCGGATCTCCTTGGCGATCGCGCGCACGTCGAGCTGCGGGGTCATCCGCTTGAGCAGGCGCATGATCATGTCGAGGTTCTGCATGTCGGCGCGCACCGCCGCCGCGACGCCCGGGTACTGCACCTTGACGGCGACCTCGCGCCCATCCTCGCGCAGCCGCGCGCGGTAGACCTGCCCGATCGAGGCGGCAGCGATCGGCTCCTGCTCGAAGGACTCGAACACAGAGGGGATCTTCGCTTCGAGGTCGCGCTCGATCACCCCGCGCATCTGCTTGAACGAGACGGTTGGCGCCGCGTCGCGCAGCTTCGCGAGCTCGTGCTGGAACTCCTCGCGGTACTCCTCCGGCACGAGCCCGACATCCAGGAACGACATCACCTGGCCGAGCTTCATCGCGGCGCCCTTCATCGTGCCGAGCACCGAGACGATCCGCTTCGCCGTCTCCACCTGCCGGCGCGCGAGCGCCTCCTGCGCGGCGGTGTCGGAGCGGGTGACGTTGGCGGCGCGCGTGCCGAACTGCTTCACCGCCTCGCCGGCCGCGAGCTTCCCCACCGTCGCCGTGCGGCGCACCCTCGATGTCGGAATCTTCTCGCGCGCCACAGCCCCATGTTAGGGCTCAACCGCGCACCAACTGCGAGCCGGGCACGATGTCGTCGGTGCCGTCGGGCCAGCGCACCCACGCCTTGTGGCCGCCGTCGTAGTCGCCGCACAGCAGGACCAAGGTAGCGGGCTCGCCGAAGGCGGTGCACGGCTCCGAACCCTCCCCGTCGAGGCCGCGCCACACGCGGATGAAGGGGTTGTGCTCCCACTCGGCGGCGACCGAGGTGGGGTCGGCGTGGCCGGGATGGATGACGGTCTCCGGCGGCAGCTCCATCAAGGTGCCCATGATCGAGTCCTTCAGGTCGGTGTAGGTGGTGTGCCCGGGCGCGCGCACGCCGCCGACCGAGCCGCGGAACAGCGTGTCGCCGGTGAAGACCGCCCCTTCGCGCCCCGTGAAGCCACCTGGCGCGGTGGTGGAGGAGGGGCGCGACTGCACGTCGGGAGCGCATACCGCGAACGACAGCATCCCCGCCGTGTGACCGGGCGTCAACAGCGGGCGCACCTCGAGCGCCCCGAAGCGCAGCGCCTGCCCAGGCTCGACCACGCCGGTCGCCATCCTCTCCCCCAAAAGCTCCTGTTCGACCGGGTGGATCAACACCTCGAGCGTCGGCCAGCGCGCCCGCAGCGCCCCCACCTCGCAGACATGGTCGAAGTGATGGTGGGTCAGCAGCACATGCGTGGGAGTGACCTCGAGCCGCGCGACCGCCTCCACCAAGGGCTCGGTCGGGCCGCCGGCGTCGACGAAGAACGCCGGCCCGCCCTCCCCGTCGCACACCAAGTAGGTGTTGGACACGAATTGCGGATGCGTTGCACGCTCAACTATCACGACGCCCCCGTCCCAAGGATCATCGCGGCATCGTTGCACGAACCCGTAAGCTCTCGCCATGCCCCTCATCCACACCTGCTATCGCATCACCGACGTCGACCGCTCGATCGCCTTCTATGAGGCGCTCGGCTTCAAGGAGGTCGGGCGCATCCCGATCAAAGACGAGGCGATCAACGTCTTCATGAACCAGCCGGGCGACGGCGACATGCCGCGACTGGAGCTCACCTACAACTTCGGCGTCGACCACTACGACATCGGCACCGGCTACGGGCACATCGCGATCACCAGCCCCGACCTCGACGCCACCCTCGCCAAGCTCGCCGAGCAGGGCATCGAGCCGGAGAAGCCCCCATACAGCGTTCGCGAGGGCGGCTCGCGGCTGTGCTTCGTCAAAGATCCGGATGGGTATCGGATCGAGATTCTAGAGATGGGCTGAACACGCTCTCCGACGGGCCGACTATGCCGTCTCCGCGCCGCCGATCGCGCTTGCCGCGGCAGCGGCGCGCACCGAGCGGATCAGGCCACGGCGCGCTGAGCCTCGACGCCGTCGAGCAGCTCCCAGTTGCCCCGCAGCGCCGCCTCGGCGCGCGCAAGCATCCGCTCCCCCGCGGCGGTTCGCTCGCCCTCGTCCGCCGGCAGCAGCCGCTCGATCAACGCCCGCGCCTGGTTGGCGTGCTCGGCGTCGAGCGTAGCGTGCAGCGTGAAGTAGGCGGCGCCCGGGGAGTCGGTGGGCACGCCGTAGTGGGTGGCGAGGCCCTCCAGCTTCGTGGTGGAGATCGCCGGCTGGGAGGCCTCGATCGTGTACAGCACCGCGAGGCGCTCCAGCAGGTCATCGCCCGCCGTCCACGCCAGCGCGCACGTCCGCGTCCGCGCCAGCGGCTCGGTGGTGTCGGCGCTGCCCACCGCGCCCGCGAACCGCTCCCACAGCTCCACGTGGCTCTCCTCCTCCTCGGCATGGCGCGCGAGGCCCGCCGCGTGCTCGCCACCGGCCTGCTCGGCCGCCATTCGCGAGGCCCGCGCGAGCGCCCGCACCGCGTGGCGGTACTCGCCGGCGTACAGCGCCAGCTCCTCGCCGGTCAGCTCGCCGGCGCTCCAGCGCTGGTAGAAGGGGTGGTCGAGCACGTTCGTGCGCATACGCGCGTCGTCGAGCTGGGCAAAGATGTCCATGGTTCCCCTTCCGGTCGGCTGTGTGGTGCGCGCATCCTACGCCCCGGGCGACCGGACCCGCGCTACGCTTTCGCCGAGCGATGGCAGACAACGGCAAGATCGCCAAGAACCTCGAGCGCTTCGCCCAGGCGGTGGCGGCGCACGACCGCGAGAACCCCACGCACACCGCGCACGGGATCGGGCTCGCGCATTTCGACATGGAGCGGCTCGGATTCGAGGAGGGCGAGGAGATCCTGCCGGGCATCACGATCCATGCCGACAGCGGCGTCACCGGCAACTTCAGGGTGCTATGCGACGGTCAGCACGACGAGCAGCGCGAGGAGTCAGCGGCGCAGGTCGTCCACGCCGTCGCCGCCGGCACGCTCGGCAATCAGGCCGACTAGCCGCTCAATCGTCGGGCACGCGATCCCGTGACGCGCCGCGGCGCGCAAAACCGCGCCGGGGATCGCGTCGAGCTCCGGGGGGCGGCGGGCGGCGATGTCGCGCTGCATCGAGCTGCCGAGCGTCGGGTGCGCGGCGGTCAGCTCGCCGAGCGGGTCGGCCTCGGGGATCTGCGCGCCCTCGGCCGCCGCGACGGCGCAGCCCTCGGCGATCGCCCCCTCCAGCTCGGCGCGCAGCGCGGGCGTCGCGAGGATCTCCCCGAGCAGCTTGTCGTGCGCACTGGTGGTGCACGCCAGCGCGTTGAGCCGCACGAGCTTGCCCCACATCACCTGCGCCTCGGACTCCTCCACGCGCGCGGGGATCTCCGCCTCGTTCAGCGTCCGCGCGAGCGCCTCCATCCGCGGCCGCGCTGACGGGTGCGCGCAGGCCATGTCGATCCGTAGGAAGCGACTCGAATGCACCACCACGCCCGGCCGCGGGCGGTCGGCCTCGACGCGGATCGTGCCCGCCAGCACCGTCTCGGCGCCAAAGCGCTCGCGCAGCGTCGCGAGGTGGTCGAGACCGTTGAGCAGCGGCAGCACCAGCCCCACCGGCGCGGCGACACGCTCGAGTGCGTCGCCCAGCCCGCTCGCCTTCGTGGCGACGATCAGTGCGTCCACCGGCTCGTCGAGTCGCGCGCGTGCGGAGGGGTGGGCGACGAAGTCACCGAGGCGCACCGAGCTCACGCGCAGCCCGCGCGCGGCGATCAGCTCGGCGGTGGGCTCGCGCGCGATCACGAGCGTGAGCGTGCCGACGCGGTCGAGCGCGCCCGCGATGAGGCCGCCCACGCCGCCGGGGCCGAGCACGGCGATCGTCATCGCCGCGGCTCCACCAGCACGCCCGGGTTCATGATCCCGCGCGGATCGACCGCCGCCTTCGCGCCGCGCAGCGCCGCCGCGAACAGGTCGGGCCGCTGGCGGTCGTACCAGCGCCGGTGGTCGCGCCCCACCGCGTGGTGGTGGGTGATCGTGCCGCCGGCGTCGACGATCGCGTCCGACACCGCGCGCTTGATCTCCGCCCATTGCTCCAGCTCCCCGCCGCGGCGACCCTGCGCGATCACGGTGTAGTAGGGCGCCGGCCCGTCGGGGTAGACGTGCGTGAAGCGGCACGACACCCCGCCCGGCTGGGCGCCCACCTCGCGCAGCGCCCGCTCCGCCGCCGCCGTCACCCGCTCGTGCAGAGCGGGAAAGCGCTCCCACGTGATCGCCGTCTCGAACGTCTCGCTGATCGCGCCGATCGCCACCAACACGTCGCGCAGATACGGCGCACGCAGGAAGGCTTCACGCCACGTGGCGACGGCCTCGCCGCCCATTGCACCGCTCGCTCCCCCGCCGCCCCCCGCGCCCGCCGGCGGCCGAGACTCCGCCCTTCCCCCGCTGCCCGGCTCGGTGCGCATGCCCCCGCCTCCGCCGCCCGGCGCCGACGCGCCGCGGGAACGCCGCCCCTCCTCCTCCCCTCCATGCTCGCGACAGATTGCAAGCGCCCGCGCCATCGCCTCCTCGACGGCGTGGTCGGGGGACTCGAACCCGAGCACCAACAGCGCGCACGAGCCGTCGCCGGCGAGCGTCACGCGCGCCTCGCGGGGGTCGATCAGACGGCAGTTGGCGGGGTGCAGGCCCGCTTGCGAGAGCGCCCGCACGCACTCGACGCCGCGTGCGAAGTCGGCGAAGCGCACCGCCGCCGCCCGCCGGTGGGTGGGCGGCGGCTGCACGCGCACCCACGCCTCGGTGACCACCCCCAGCGTCCCCTCCGAGCCGGCGAGCATCCGGTCGGGGCTGACCCCCGCGCCCGAGCCGGGCAGGCGGCGCGACTCCCACACGCCCGCCGGCGTGATCGCGCGCACCGACTCCACGAAGTCCTCGATGTGCGTCCACACGGTCGCGAAGTGGCCCGCCGCGCGCGTGGCGATCCAGCCGCCGAGCGTCGAGAGCTCGAACGACTGCGGGAAGTGGCGCAGCGTGAGGCCGTGCGCGCCGAGCTGGCGCTCCAGCTCGGGCCCGCTCGCGCCCGCCTGGATGCGCGCCGCGCGCGAGGTCGGATCGACCTCGAGCACGCGCCGCAGCGCGCCGAGGTCGATGCTAACCGTGCCGTTGTAGGAGGGATCGACCTCGGGCCGCACCCCGCCTACCACGCTCGTGCCGCCGCCGTAGGGGATCGCGGCGACGCGCTCGCTCGCGCACCACTCCAGCACCCGTTCGATGTCGCGCTCGTCGCGGGGGTGCGCGACGAAGTCGGGAGCGTATGCGAAGTCGCCGCGAAAGCCTCTCACCACGTCCGCGTACGACTTACCCCAGGCGTGCGCCGCGCGGGCGTGGGCGTCGTCCGCGCAGAACTCACGCAGTGCGGCCGGCGGCGCCACCCGCGGGGTCGGCAGCTTCGCGGCGTCGAGCGGCACCGGGTCCGCCGCCTCCACCTCGCCCAGCCCCAGGTGCTCTGCCAGCCCGCCCGCCGCGGCGCGCACCTGCTCGGGCGTGAGGCGCTGACCCTCATACCCCCAGCCCCAGTGGCTGCGTCGCCGGTCGGTCACCGCGGCGAGTGTAAGACCACTAGCCTTGTCCCTGTATGTCCGCCCCACCGGAGCCCCGCACAACTGCGCCCGGCAATGCCCCCGGCGACGCCCCCAGGATCCTCGCCCGCGGCCCGTGGCCGCTCGAGCGCGTGCGCGTGCGCTGGCACGAGCAGTGCTTCGAGCCGCCCCCGGGACACGCCGCCGAGGCCGACGCGGCGATCGCGGCGCTGCAGGAGCGCGGCTCACCCAGCCACGACGGCGCGGCGGGACGCCTGGTGGGCTACAGCGAGCGCGACGGTGGGATCGAGGTGGAGATGCAGCCGCTGCGCTGGGCGCTGCGGCTGGTGGAGGGCGATGCGTCATGCAGCATGGCGGCGCTGTGCGTCACGCGCGACGCGCAAGGGCGCTGGCTGGCGGGCAGGCGCGCGCCGTGGGTGGCATCGTGGGCCGGCCGCTGGGCGCTGGGGGCCGGTGGCGCGGTCGATCTCAACGAGAACCCCGCCGACACGCTCGTGCGCGAGCTGCGCGAGGAGTGGTCGGTGGCGCCCGCGCGCGCCCGCGCCGAGGCGCTGGTGGCGCTGCCCCACCGGATGGTGATGTTCGTCGGGCAAGCATGGCTGCCGGAGGGCGCGGAGGTGACCCCCGACCATGAGCACGACGCCTACGCGTGGTGGCCTGCCGCGATCGAGGAGTGGCCGGCCGACGCCGGCGAGACGCTGCCGCGAATGGCGCGCTGGCTGACGCAGCCGTGAGCGGCGACACCGTTTTCACCCGCCTGAAGTGGGTGTCATTCACACATTCGTGCATCTACTCGGCGCTGCTGATCTGCGCGTTCGCGATCGGCAAGCCGCAGCCGGAGACGTTCGTGCTCGGTCTCACCCACGGCCTCCTGTGGATCGCGATGTCGATCGCCTGCATCGTGTGCGTGCGCCTGCGGATCGTGCCCCTGCGGCTCGCCACCGCGGTGGCGGTGCTGGGCGGCATCGGACCGTTCTTCGGCAGCTTCGAGTTCGTGCGCGAGACGCACCGCCGGCGCGATCGCGCTGTGATGGAGGTGAACGCGCAGTGAAGGCTGTCGCCAACCCACCCGCCTGCGCGACGATTCCCGCGCCGCTGGCGCTAGAGTGAGTCCAGAGATGGCGGCAAGCACGACGACCGGGCAGACAATCGACGTCGTGACCCCCGCCGCGGGCGAGTCGGTGAGCGAGGGGACGATCCTCGAATGGCGCGTGCAGGTGGGTGACCCGATCAAGCGCGACGACACGATCGTCGAGATATCCACCGACAAGGTGGACGTCGAGCTGCCCGCCCCCGCGAGCGGCACCGTCAGCGAGATCCTCGCCGCCGAGGGCGACACTGTCACTGTCGGCCAGGTGATCGCACGAATCGTCGTCGGCGATGGCGCGGCGACCGGCAACGGCACAGCAGACGCCGCGGACGCCTCATCCGCCGCGGACGCCTCATCCGCCGCGGACGCCGCACCCGCCGCGGACGCCGCACCCGCCGCGGCACCACCCCCCGCCGCCCCAGCGACCTCCACAACCGACCGACCCGCGACGGCGGGCGGGCCGGTCGCCGGCAACGGCGGCGCCCCTTCCACGCCAGCAGTCGCCCTCGCGAGCACCGAGGGAGTGCGCGTCTCGCCGGTGGCGGCGCGCGCGGCGGCAGCCGAGGGTGTCGACCTCGCCCGCCTCTCGGGCAGCGGCCCGGACGGAAGGATCATGAAGGCGGACGTGCTCGACGCCGCCGCCGGCAACGGCGCGAGCACGATGACGCCGGCGCCCGACGCCGCTGGCGCACGCGCAGCTGCCCCCACGCCAGCGGGCGCCGAGCCGATGAAGGGAAGCGCGGCGGCGCTCGCCCGCTACATGGACCAGTCGCGAACGATCCCCACGGCGACGAGCTTCCGCACGCTGACGGTGACGGTGCTGGAGGCCCGCAGGCGCGAGCTCAAGGAAGCGGGCAAGCGGGTGTCGTTCACCCATCTGATCGCCTACGCGATCGCGCGCGCGGGCGACGACATGCCGGTGATGGCGGAGCACTTCGCGGAGGTCGACGGCAAGCCCCACCGGGTGCGCGACGGGCAGGTGAACCTTGGGCTGGCGGTGGACGTGGAGAAGAAGGACGGCAGCCGCACGCTGATGGTGCCCGTGATCAGCGACGCGGCGCGCCTGCCGTTCGATCGCTTCCTCGCGGCGTACGACGCGCTGGTGGAGAAGGCGCGCACGAACACGCTCACAGCCGACGATCTGGCGGGGGGCAACATCACGCTCACCAACCCCGGCGGGATCGGCACGGTCGCATCGGTGCCGCGGCTGATGAACGGCCAGGGCACGATCGTGGCGACCGGCGCGATCGCGTATCCCCCCGGCCTCGCCAACATTGGGGCGATGATCGGGGCGGAGAAGGTGATGACGATGACCTCCACCTACGACCACCGCGTGATCCAGGGGGCAGAGTCGGGGCGCTTCCTGGCGACGATCGAGGCGTACCTGCAGGGCGAGAGGGGCTTCTACGACGGGGTGTTCGCCTCGGTCGGCGTGGATTTGAGCCCCGCCCCCCCAATCCCCGCCTTCCCGGCGCCCACCCCACCCGCGCCCGCTGCCGCCGCGGCGGCAGCCGCGGAGACGGCCGCACCCGGGGGGGCGGGCTCCATTTCAGCGGGGACGCCGAGCGAGGAGCTGCTGCAGGCGGTGCAGGCGGCGAGCACGCTGGTGATGCGCTTCCGCAGCCACGGCCACCTCGCCGCGCACCTCGACCCGCTCGGGTCCGAGCCCGAGGGCGAACCAGGGCTCGACCCCGAGGGGATGGGGCTGACGCCGGCGATCACGGCGCAGATCCCCGCGAAGATCCTGCACATGGCGGTGCCGGGGGCGACGCTGGCGGACGCGCTGCCGCACCTGCGCGAGACCTACTGCGGGACGATCGCGTACGAGATCGAGCACATCGCGTCGCACAAACAGCGCGTGTGGCTGCGCGAGCAGATCGAGTCGGGCGCGTTCCGCACGCCGCTGACGACCGACGACCAATCGAAGATCGGCCAGCAAACGCTGCTGCAGCGTCTCGTGGAGGTGGACGCGCTGGAGCGCTTCATGCACAAGGCGTACCTCGGCCAGCACCAGTTCTCGATCGAGGGGCTTGACATGACGGTGCCGATGCTCGACGAGCTGATCCAGCTGACGGCGGCGCACGGCGGCAGAGAGGTGGTGATCGGGATGGCGCACAGGGGGCGGCTGAACGTGCTCGCGCACAACCTCGGGCGCCCGTACGACACGATCTTCGCCGAGTTCGAGGGGGCGTCGACGCTCGAGGCCGTCACGACGATCCCGCAGGGGGGGACGGGCGACGTGAAGTACCACCACGGCGCGCAGGGCAGCTACGCGCTGCCGGGGGGCGGCGAGATCATGGTGAACCTTGAGTCCAACCCATCCCACCTCGAGTACGTGTCCGCCGTCGTCGATGGCGCGACGCGGGCGGCGCAAACCACGCGCAAGGGGCCGCACGCCCACCAGGACACCGACGCGGCGGTGCCGATCGCGATCCACGGCGACGCCGCGTTCCCCGCGCAGGGCGTGGTGGCGGAGACGCTCAACCTGCAGGCGCTCGACGGCTACAAGGTCGGCGGCACCGTGCACCTGATCATGAACAACCAGGTGGGCTTCACCACCGACCCCGACGACGCCCGCTCGACACACTGGGCGAGCGATCTCGCAAAGGGCTTCGACGTGCCGATCATCCACGTCAACGCCGATGACGTGCAAGCGTGCATGAGCGCGGTGCGCCTCGCGTTCGCGTTCCGCAGGGATTTTGGGCACGACGTGCTGATCGACCTGATCGGGTATCGCCGCTTCGGGCACAACGAGTCCGACGAGCCCGCGTACACACAGCCGGAGATGTACGCGAAGATCAAGGGGCACAAGCGCGTGGCGGAGCTGTGGGCGGAGCGGCTGATCGCCGACGGCGTGACCACGCGCGAGCAGGTGGACCACCTCGCGCAGGGAGTGTGGGACAACCTGACGACGCTGCATCAGCGGCTGAAGGCGAAGATCGAGGCGTCGAGAGAGAACGGCGGCGCGCACAGCAGCACCGGCGAATACCAACTCGACCGCTCGCCCTCCCCGGACGTGCAGACTGCTGTGCCGGCCGAGCGCCTGCGCGAGCTGGGGCTGGCGCTGCTGCGCACCCCCGACGGGTTCACCGTGCACCCGAAGCTCGTCAAACAGCTGGAGCGCCGGCGCGAAGCGCTGCTGGAGGGAGAGGGAGAAGGAGGGGCAGGCGCCGCCCAAGACCCCGCCGGCGCAGCGAACGGCGCCGGGACGGCGAGTGGGAGCGGTGGCGCGGCGGGCGCGACACCGGCTACGGGCGCCCACCAAACACCGCACCTCGATTGGGCGCACGCCGAGGCGCTCGCGTATGCCTCGCTGATCACCGACGGCACGCCGGTGCGACTCACCGGGCAGGACACCGAGCGGGGCACGTTCAGCCAGCGCCACATGGTGCTGCACGACGCGAAGACGGGGCAGACGGTGTGCCCGATCCAGCATCTGCCGGAGGCGCTCGCCCCGTTCGAGCTGCACAACAGCCCGCTGTCGGAGCTGGCGTGCATG
>DATMMB010000097.1:0-4111 GCA_035569895.1 Solirubrobacteraceae bacterium
TGCTGCTGCTCCTGGTCCCGGTGCTGATCGTCAATCAGGAGATGGTGGTCCGGCTCGGCGCCGTCACGGGCGTCGGCCACGCGCGGCTGATCAACGAGCGCTTCGGCCGCTTCTGGGGCTGGTTCTCGGTCGGCGACCTCTTCCTGCTCAACTTCCTGACGATCGTCACCGAGTTCATCGGCGTCAGCCTCGCGCTCGGCTACTTCGGCGTGAGCCAGTACGTCGCCGTCCCGGTGGCGGCGGCGACGCTCGTGGCGATCACCGCCACCGGCAGCTTCCGCAGCTGGGAGCGCTTCATGTACGTGTTCGTGATCGCCAACTTCCTCGTGATCCCGCTGCTCGTGCTCGTGCACCCGGATTTCGGCACGATCGCGCACGACACCTTCGCGCCGTCGATCAAAGGCGGCGCGAGCTCCACCGCGGTGCTCTTGATCATCGCGATCGTCGGCACCACCGTCGCGCCGTGGCAGCTGTTCTTCCAGCAGTCCAACATCATCGACAAGCGCATCACGCCGCGCTGGATCAACTACGAGCGCACCGACACCGTGATCGGCGCGTTCGTGGTGGTGATCGGCGCCGGCGCGATCATCGCGGTCGCGGCGTTCGCGTTCGCCGGCACCCCCGCGGCCGGCAACTTCTCCGACGCCGGCGCCGTCGCCGAATCGCTGCGCCATTACGTCGGCCCGGCGGCGGGCGCGTGCTTTGCGATCGTGCTGCTCAACGCCTCCTTGATCGGCGCTGCCGCGGTGACGCTCGCCACCTCATACGCGTTCGGCGACGTGTTCGGCGCCTCCCACTCGCTGCACCGCGGCATTCGCGACGCGAAGCTGTTCTATGCGACGTTCGCATCGATGGTGGGCGCTGCCGCCGGGATCGTGCTGCTGCCGGGTGCCCCGCTGGGGCTGATCACCACCTCGGTGCAGGCGCTCGCGGGCGTGCTGCTGCCGAGCGCGACCGTGTTCCTGCTGCTGCTCTGCAACGACCGCGCGGTGCTCGGCCCGTGGGTGAACGCGCCGTGGCTGAACGCGGTGGCGGCCGTGATCATCGGCGTGCTCGTGGAGCTCTCGCTGGTGCTGGTCGCCAGCACGGTGTTCCCGCAGCTGAACGTCACACACATCTTCCTCTACCTTTCTGCGGCGTTGGCCGTGTGCCTTGCCGCGATGGGCGCATACGTGCTGGCGCGCCGCCCTGCGCCGGAGGCGGCCGCCGGCGGGCGCGCGGGGCGTGCGGCGATCTCCAAGGAGCGCCGACAAACGTGGACGATGCCGCCGCTGGCGCTGCTCGAGCGCCCGCCGTGGTCGCCGGGGCGGCGCGTGGCGATGCTCGTGCTGCGCGGCTACCTGGTGGTGGCGGTGGCGCTGCTGGTGGTGAAGACCGTGCAGCTCGGGCATTGATCAATCCCCCTCGAGGCTCGTGGGGATCGGCCGTCCTCGCGGCGGCGGGTCGTCGCGCAAGAGGCGCGGGATCGTCACCGGTTGAAGGCCTTTGCGCCGCAGCCCGCGTACGATCGCGGGCAGCGCGGCGACCGTCTCCGAGCGGTTGCCGCCGGCGTCGTGCATGAGGATGATCGCCCCCGGGTGGGCGCCCGCGAGCGCGCGCTGCACGATCGCGGCGGTGCCGGGCAGCGTGTAGTCGGAGGTGTCGTCCGACCACAACACCATCAGCAGGTGCAGCGCCCGCAGCTCCTTGAACGTGGTTGCGTCGAACGACCCGTAGGGCGGACGGAACAGCTTGGGAGGCGGTCCGCCGAGCAGCTCGATGTGCACCATCTGTTCAAAGAGCTCTTCGTGCTGCTGTTGGGCCGGCAGCAGCGCCATCATCGGGTGGGTCTCGGTGTGGTCGCCCACCACGTCGCCGGAGCGCAGCTCGGCGAGTGTGCCGGCTGAGAACCAGCGCTCCTCCTCGCCGATCGCGAAGAACGTGGCGTGCACGTGCAGCGCGTTCAGCTCGCGCACCAGTTCCAGCGTGTACGGGCCGGGGCCGTCGTCGAAGGTGAGCGCCAGCTCGTGCCCGTGGTGTCCGCCTTCGGTGATCGCGGGGGTGTACGAGCGGACGTTTTCCACCGCGGCTTCTTCGGCGCGGCGCTCGTGCGCGTCCAGCGCGGCGGGCGTCAATCGCGCGGGGTCGGACCGGCGCTGTGCGGGCGTGGAGCCGCGGTGGGGCGTGCGTGCGTGCGAGTGCGAAGCGACACCCACCGCCAGCAATGCCACCGCCAGTAGCACGAGCACCGCCCCGGTGCGCCGCCGCCGGTGGCGCGCGCGGGGATCGCTCGGCCGGGGGGCGCTTGGCCCGGGAGCAGGGGCGGGCATCGCAGGAGGTTGTAGCGCAATCGGCGGCATCGCCGCCTGCGCAATCGTTCGAACTCGCCCGCAAACGGACCGCTCGGCGGCGCAGCGGCGGGGCCGGGCCGTCGGGACGGCCGGCCAGGGCCGCAGCCGTCCCCCGCGGCTCGCCGCACGGTCTATGTTGACGGTCGGATGCTGCCTTTCTGGCTGTCAATCGGTGTGCTATCGCTCGTCCAGGCGGCGGTGGTGGCGCTCGCGGGCAAGATCACGATCCCGTGGCTGGAGCGCCGGCGCAGCCGCCTGTGGGCAGCGATCCCGCCGCTGTCGGTGATCGCGTTCGTGTTCGTCGCGCGCGCCGCCGAGCGCGCCAGCGCGCAGAGCCTCACCTATCTCGCGCTGCTGGCGGTGCCGCTGCTCGCGGCGCTGGCGCTGGGGTGGTGGGGTCGCGGCGCGCGGCCGGTGCTTGCGCTGTCCGTGCCCGTGCTGTTCGCGCTCGCATGGGCCGACCGCGCCGGGCTCGCGGGCCCGGCGGCGGCGACCGCTCTCTCGGCACTCAGCTGCGTGGCGCTCGGCGTGCTGCTGGCCGCGGTGACGCCGCCGCGCTGGCTGGCGGCGGGGATCGTGCTGATGGCGTGCGCCGACGCCGTGCTGGTGGTGTCCGAACTGCTGCAGCACCCCAACGAAGCTCTCAACGCCGCGCACCCCGCCGCGGGCTTGCCGAAACTGCAGGCGGAGGCCTTCGGGTCGGCGGCGATGGGGTACGGCGACCTGTTCGTGGCCGGTCTGCTCGGCGGGCTGCTGGCGCGCGGGTGGCCGTCAGCGCGCATGCGTCAGACGCATGTGGCCGCGCTGGTGGCGCTGCTGGCGCTGGCGTTTGACCTCTTGTTCTTCTTCGTCGCGGAGCTCCCCGCGACGGTGCCGGTGGCGGTCGGCCTGTTGATCGCGATCGGCCTTGCCCGCAAGAGGGAACGCAAGCCCGCGGGCAGCGACACGGCGGGGGGGCTCGCGCGCGAGGCCACTGAGCGAGTAACCGCCCCCGGGGTGTCCGTGTAGAGAAAGAAGGCATGGCTGATCTGCCGTTGAAGCCGCAGGTGTATGTGGACGAGCGTCCCGCCGAGCACTTCGATCGCTACTACGAGTGGGCCGCCGCACACGGCCCCGACTGGGTGTACACGTTCGCGCGGCTGCTGTTGACGCCGCTGTGCCTGCTGCTCTTCCGGGCGCGCTGTGTGGATGCGCCCAACGTTCCGCGCTCGGGGCCCGCGATCCTCGCGCCCAACCACTTCTCGGCGATGGACCACTTCTTCTGCGGCCTGTTTTTGCGCCGGCGCGTGTCGTTCATGGCCAAGTCGCAGCTGTTCCGCGGCGGGCTCAGCTGGGTTCTGCGCCACGGAGGCGCCTTCCCGGTGAGGCGGGGACAGGCCGACGAGCGCGCGATCGCCACCGCGCTCGCGATTCTCGAGCGCGGCGGGATCGTCGTCATCTACCCCGAGGGGGGGCGCTCCCGCAGCGGGCACATCGGCGAGCGCGCCCGCCCGGGCGTCGGCCGGCTGGCGCTCGAGAGCGGCGCGCCGGTGGTGCCAGTGGCGATCCACGGCAGCGAGCACGCGCGCAACTGGAAGCGGCTGGAGTTCCCGCGCGTGAGCGTGCGCTTCGGCGAGCCGCTGCGCTTCGAGCGGGTCGCGACCAGCACGCGCGAGGCCCAGCAGGCGGTTGCCGACGAGACGCTGCAGCGCGTGCGCGAGCTGTATGCGAGCCTCGATCGCCCCGTGCGCCTGCGCTCGCGCCTCACCGCCGCGCCGCACCGCCCGCGCTGAGGCCACCGC
>DATMMB010000098.1:0-2882 GCA_035569895.1 Solirubrobacteraceae bacterium
GGTTCCGGCGGCCGCAGCGCCGATCACGAGGGCCCAGTCGAGGCCGTGGAGCGTTGTGGTGCGCGTAAAGGTTTGGGCCGCGGGGACCACCGCAATCAGTACGAGCACGATCGCGACCCCAAGCCCCCATCCGGCGATCACCCGATTCGACATCAGGCCGACCCGAAGCAGCGGTTGATGTGAGCGCATGCTGAGGGCCATCAGCACGTGTCCGATCAGCCAGGTGCAAAACGCAACTGTTTGGGCCCGTACGGCGCTGTGTGAGCCATACCAGGTGATCAAGTAAGCGGCGGTGACGGCGGCGAATAGCCCGAGCGCGGCGGTGAAGATCGCCTGGATCATGTGCCGATTGAGGACGCGCTCGCGCGGGTCGCGCGGCGGGCGGCGCATGACGTCGTACTCCGGGGGCTCGGCCACGAAGCCGGCCGAGGCCGCGAGATCCATGAGCAGCTCAATGAGGATGATCTGCATCGGCTGAAACGGGAGTGGGATGGCGAGCAGAACGGCCAGCAGGCAAGAGGCCACCAGGGCGATCTTGCAGGCCAGGTAGTAGCGGATGCCCTTCTCCAGGTTGGCGAACAGCCCACGGCATTGCCGAATTGAGCGCTCCAGTGTCGCGAAGCTGTCGTCCATGAGCACCATGTCGGCGGCCTGCCGGGCCACGTCTGTGCCCGTCTGTCCCATGGCGACGCCTACCTGCGCGGCCGCCAGGGCTGGCGCATCGTTGATGCCGTCGCCGGTCGCCGCCACGTGGTGACCCTGCTCGGTCAGGGCGCGCACGATCCTCAACTTCTGCTCGGGCGTGGTCCGCGCGAAGACCGAGTGCTGATCGACGGTCTCTCGAAATGCGGTGGCGCCGAGCGTCTCCAGGTCCTGGCCGGTGAGGACACCATCGCTGGTTGGAAAGCCGAGCTCGCCGGCGATGGCGCCGACCGTCTCCGGGTGATCGCCGGACACGATCACAGTGCGGATCCCAGCCGCGCGACAGGAGGCGATTGCCTCGGGTACATCCCGACGGAGCGGGTCCTGCATCCCCACCAGACCCAGAAAAGTCAACTTGGCCTCCGCCTCGGCTTGGCTGAGGCTGGCAGCGCTGCTTTCCTTCTCCGCCAGCGCCACAACGCGCAATCCCCCACTGCCCGTGAGCGTCCTTAAGACCGCTGCTCGCCGCTTGTTAGTCAGCGGCTTGGCTTCATCGCCGACCAGCACCGTGGTGCACACCTCGAGAACCGACTCCGGGGCGCCCTTGACAGTCACCCACAGACGGCGACCACGCCTGACCGTTACCGACATTCGCTGGCGCGCCGAATCGAAGCTGTACTCGTCGACCAGCGAGTGCGCCGCGCGAAGGGCATCCACGTCGACACCACGGGCTTGCGCCGCCTCGACCAACGCCCGATCGAGCGGGTCACCGGCCGCGCCAAGCCCATCGACGGCGACATCGTTGCAGACGACCCCGACGGTGAGAAGCCGCGTTGAATGTGTGGCGGGCCAGAACTTCGTCGCCCGCATCCTGTTCTCCGTTAGAGTCCCGGTCTTATCGGTGGCGATCACCGACACGGCGCCCAGCATCTCCACGGCCCGGTGGCGCCGCATGACGGCTCCCTGTCTGGAGAGCCAATAGCCGCCGAACGCGAGGATCAGGGTGATGATCACCGGCAGCTCCTCTGGCACGCTAGCGAAGAGCAGCGCGAAACCGGTCACGACCATCTCCACGAGCGGCTGACCGGTCAGCCACCCGATCAACGGGATCCCGACGCTGAACCCGGCAGCGACCCAAATCATCCATCGCGCCAGCTGGCTAAGCGCCTCCTGAAGCGGAGTAGGACCCTCTTCTGCCTGCTCAGCTAGCTCGGCGATGCGGCCCAGCTCCATGCGTGTACCGGTTGCGGTCACCACCGCCGTGCCACGACCACGAAGCACTGTCGTGCCGGCGAACACCATGTTGAGCCGCTCTGCCAGCGGAACCGCGGCAGGCAGGACCACGTCTGCGCTCTTATCGACGCCGATCGACTCCCCGGTGAGCGCGGACTCATCAAGCAGGAGGCTGTGGCCCTCCATCAGCCGCGCATCCGCGGCGACGCGCCGGCCAGCCTCCAGCAGCATCACATCGCCAGGGACCACCTCGGAAGCGGCCACCTGCACCGGCCGTCCGTCGCGTCGCACGAGCGCCTGCGGCTCGGCAACCGCATGCAGGGCAGCGATCGCGTCATCGGCCCGGCGCTCGTTAAGGACCTCGATCCCTGCAATCGCAAGCACGATGGCCCACACAAACCCCGCCTCGACCAGCCGACCGAAGAGCACATAGAGCACCCCCACGCCGAGCAGCAGAAGAAGCATCGGCTCGGACACTTCCTCTACAAAGTCTCGCCAAAAGGGCTCCCGTCGCTCCTCCCGGAGGCGGTTGGGCCCGTACTGGGTCAAGCGGTTACTCGCTTCAGAGGCACTTAGACCCAGGTCAACCTGCACACCAGCTCGATCCTCGACGGCCGAAACTGGCAGGCAGTGCCACGAGGTCAGCTCAATGGCCGCCACGTCTTGTTGCGAACTTGTCACTGAGAGAGAGTAACATCTGTTAGAAACTAAGCCAGGACAGTGTTTTCTTTTTTTGCAACAATGGGGAGGCCTGCATGTATGCATCTGAGGCTGGCTGGTTGCTACGTCGGAGCAGAGGAGCAGGCGATGAGCTCTAAGCGGCAGGTACTGGATCTCGTGGACGCGGTGGCCGAGCGTCCCTTCCAGATTGCAGACGGCTATCCCAAGGTCCACGAGAATCGGCTGGGACCTCGCGCGGCGAGGGCGTTGCAGCGCCGGGTTGCGAAGGGATATCGGCTGAGCGCGAAACCACAGCCTTCCACGGCGGGTGCGCGGCCGAACCCAGG
>DATMMB010000099.1:0-9179 GCA_035569895.1 Solirubrobacteraceae bacterium
CCAGATCGCCGCCGTGCCACCACCGCCCTCCGGTCGGCTCCGCGGCCTCCATGAACACGTAGTCCAGTGGCAGGTCGACGAACGCCGGGCCGCCGTGGGGCGCGCGCGCCGCCGCGAACGCGTCCTCCACCAGCTCGGGGATCTCCGCCGCGCTGCCCGCTGTCGCCGCCAGCTTGCACAGCGGCCGCACGAACGGCACGTGGTCGATCTCCTGCAGCGAACCCTGCCCCCAGCGGCCCGCCGGCGCGCGTCCGCCCAGCACGAGCACCGGCGAATGGTTGGCCTGCGCGCCCGCGATCGCGCTCATCCCGTTGGTCACCCCCGGGCCAGCCGTCAGCGCGCATACTCCCACCTCGCGCGTCACCTTCGCCCACCCCTCGGCGGCGAACGCGGCGGTCTGCTCATGGCGCACGTCCACGATCTCGATCCCCTCCGCCCTGCAGCCGTCGTAGATCGAGAAGAGGTGCCCGCCCGACAGCGTGAACAGGCGACTCACGCCATGCGCCTTCAGCCGCCGCGCCACCAGGCGCCCCCCGTGGTAGGTGGGCGGCTCGCTCGCGGCGACCGGCGCTGCGGGGGCGCCGCTCGAAGGGGCACTGTCTGCGCTCATCGCGTGCGCGACTCTACCCGCTACGCGCGCTGGCGGCTCGCTTCCGTCGTGCCTGAGCCACTGGTGACGCGATCGGGGACGGCAGCACAGGCGGAGCGTCTGGTGCATGGGCTAATCGCGCGGGGATACGCAAGCTCAGTTACGCCAGTCAGCCCTTGGGGCGTGAACACGCCACGGCCAGCGCGCGGCCAGTAGGCCCGATCCGATCCCGATCCCCACGCCGACTGCGACATCGCTTGGGTAGTGAACGCCGGTGTGCACGCGCGAATAGGCAACGGCCCCTGCCAACGGCACCAGGGCCGGCGCCAGCACTGGCAGCTCGGCGCAGGCGCCGGTGACAAACGCGAATGCCGCCGCGCTATGGCCCGACGGAAACGACGTCGACCGCGGCGTGCGAATAAGCGCCGGGTGTGACCGTGAGGAGGGCCGACGTCGGCGCGCGAGCAGCTTTGCCGGGCCGTTGGCCACCGCCGCCGCGATCGCGATGGCAATGAGGCCCCGCCCTGCCGCTCTGCGCCCTCGTTCCCCGTCGAACAGCGTGAGTGCGCCGGCGAGCACGAGCCACAGTCGCGAGTAGTTGGCCGCCCGCGTGATGGCAATGAGGGTGCGATCCAGCGCGGGTGAGCGAGTCCCGGCCGAGAGCCTCATCAACCGGCGGTCCAGTTGCTGAACGCGACGCCACATCGCCACCGAACCTCACGCTCACCGGCCCGCGGCCACCCGGACCAGCGCGCCCAGGTTCTCGGTTGTGAGTGCCACCGCGCGCGCCGCCGGCGACAGGCCTGCGCCGCGCGGCAGCCGCACGCGCAGCGCCCCGGGCAGCGACTCAAAATGCAACGGCGCCTCCAGCACGAGCGCCTCGCCGTCAAGGCCGACCTCAACGGGGCCGCCGGAGCGGACCTCGAACTCTCGCGCCGACCATGACATCAGGCCGGGGTAGCGCGCCGTCTGGCCGACCAGCTCGAGCGCGACGAGCTTTGACACGTCCGCGCCTCGCACCCGGGCGGCCACGATGCCGAGCAGGCCCGTGTCGATCCGCTCGCGCGTGCCGGCACCCGAGAGGTGCGTGAGCTCATACGGGTTGTTTGACACCAGCGCGAGCGCGGCATCGTCGCAGTCGGTCCCGTCCGGTGCGGTGAACTTGAGGTCGATCGCCTCAGCGTCTGGGCCGAGCAGGTCCGGCAGCATGTCCGTCCACGTCCTGATCTTGGCGTCGCGATAGACCTCGGACTGGACGACCTTCGCGTAGACGCCGAGTGACGCGTTGTTGACGAACACGCGGTCGTTCACGCGCGCGAGGTCGATGCGCCGCTCGACGCCGTCTGTGAACGCATCCAGCGCGCCCACGACGTCATCACGGTCAAGCCCGAGGTCCAGGGCGAAATGGTTGCGAGTCCCCGCGGGTATACAGACGTGGGCAACGTCGCGACGTGCGGCGACGGTCGCCACGAATGCCTGCGACCCGTCACCTCCAGCCATTCCGATGACCTCCGCGCCCCGCGTGATGGCGCTCTCGGCGAGCTCGAGCAGATCATCGCCCGGGTGCAGCACGATCGGCTCGATGCCTCGCCGCCGGGCCTCCCCGGCGAGATCGAAGCGCTCCGCCTTTCCGCCGCCCGACTTCAGGTTGATGATCAGCGCACCGGAGCCGGCGGCACCCACCGGCACGACCGCGGCCATCCTTCCGAGCGCCACCTTCCCAGCCCGCCCCAGTGCGTAGCGCGCGGCCAATCCGAACAGAGCGAGCAGCAGGAGCAGCGCCACCAACACCAGCAGCCCCTGCCAGTGGTTCGCGAGCACCACGATCAGGCCGGCTCCAGCGAGGACCGCGACCGCCGCACCGAGGGCGCGCAGCGCGCCGCGCTCTGTCAAGGCGTGCCAGATGGCGGCGTTCGCCAACAGGACGAGCCCGACCGCGAGCACGGCGACGGGGACGTCACCCGCCAGCGCGACGGCGACCACCACGGCCATTGCGGCGGGGGTGATGAGCGCGACGACGGCGGCGATGCGCCGCAGCCCAGAGCGCCGCGCGGACCAGCCTCCATGAGAGGTCACCGACGTTCTGGGGATGTTAGCCCTGTTCTTAGTAGTCCCGTCCGCCGTATCGGGCTCCGCGTTCAGCTGTGCCCTCGGCGTTTGGCTGGCGCCTGCACCCGGATCTCGTTTCCGGCATCTGTTCGAGCTGTGTGTTGCTCACGACCTGGGCGTCGTGCTCGAGCGTGTCGGCGATCTGATGCTGCTGCGCGGGGCAATCACCGTGCCCGACTCGGTCTTGCTGGTGAACGCCAACGAGCGCGTGGCCAGAAGGATGCCGCCGGCCATCGCGAGCCCGAAGGAAAGTCCGAACGATCCGCCCGCCGAGTTGACCCATGCCCGGGGTGGGAGTCGAACCCACACACCTTTTCGAGGCGCCGATTTTAAGTCGGCTGCGTATACCGTTCCGCCACCCGGGCGTGCCGCTTCTGCTCCTGTCGCGGTACCTCGGCAGTTTATGCACGCGGCTGGAGCGAACGTCGCGCGCGGTGGTCGGGCGCGCGATAGCTCTCGAAAGCCGCCGCGGCCTCGGCCGGCCGAGGCTCAGCGACGGCCGACCCTCCGTCCCAGCTACCGGGCACCCGGCCGCCGTCCCGCCACTGGGCGCCCCCTCAACCCGCGCCGCCTGCCGAGCGCAACTCCGCGGTTGGTACCGTGTCTGTAGGTACAAGGCCGCGAACACTTTTGCCGCGAGAGGACCACCGTGGAGGTCACCGCTCTAAAACCCGGCGTCGCGTCTGGCCTGAGAGGGGCCAGCCCGCTGCTGCGCCTGCAGCCCGACGAGCGCCTGATCGCGCTTACGCGCCGCGGCCAGCACGCCGCGTTCGAGACGCTCTTCTCGCGCTACCACGCCCGGCTGCTGTCGTTCTGCCGGCACATGCTCGGCTCCCGCGAGGACGCCGAGGATGTGCTCCAGGAGGTGTTCGCCGCCGCCTTCAACGCGGTGCTCGCCGACGAGCGCCCGATCAACGTGCGCCCGTGGCTGTATCGGATCGCGCGCAACCGCTCGCTCAATCACCTGCGCCGCGCGTCGGCGATCGGGGTCGACTCGATGGACGTGCACTTCGCCGACGGCGGGCTCTCCACCGGCGATCAGGTGATGCGCCGCGAGGGCTTCCGCCAGCTGATCGGCGACGTGCAGCGACTCCCCGAGACGCAGCGCATCGCTCTGCTGCTGCGCGAGATCGACGCGCTCTCCTACGAGCAGATCGCGCTCGCGATGGACACCACCGTGCCGTCGGTGAAGTCGCTGTTGGTGCGCGCCCGCATCTCGCTCGCCGAGGCCGCGGAGGCGCGTAAGCTCAGCTGCGAGCAGGTGCGCTCCGAGCTCGGCGAGGTCGCTGAGGGCCTCGTCAAGCTCGGCGCTCCCGCGCGCCGCCACCTACGCGACTGCGAGCGCTGCCGCACGTTCCGCAAGCTGCTGAAGAACAACAACCACGCGCTCGCCGCGCTGTTCCCGGCCGGCCCGCTGCTGCTGCTGCATCGCCTGCTGCTCGCCAAGCTCGGCGCCGGCGCCGGCGCGGGCGCCGGTCATGCCGCCGGCGCGGGCGGCGCAGGCGCCGGTGTCGGCGCCGCCAGCGGAGTGGGCGGCGGTGGGCTGCTCGGCGCGGGCGCCGGAGCGGGAGCTGCCGGCAGCGCGGGCGCGGCCGGCAGCGCGGGAGCAGCCGGAGGCGTAAGCGCGGCCGGAGGTCTCGTGAGCGCCGGCGCCGGCGCGATCGCGACGAAGGCCGCCGCCACGATCGCCGCCGCCGCGCTGGTCACCGCCGGCGCGGTCGCCGTCAGCCCCACCCACGTTCGCCATCGCCAGTCCGCGGCCCCGGCGGTCGCCTCGGCCGCGGCCATCCCCGCCGCGCACGCCGCCGCGCCGCTGGTGGTGCGCTCGGTGCCCCAGCCGGTCAGCGGCGCCGTGCCCGCCGCAGCCGTCGCCGGCGCCGCCGAGCTGGCCGTCGATCGCGCCCATCGCCGCCCCGCGCACAAGCCGCGTGCGCTTGCCGACCGCGCGCACGGGCATGCCCCGTCGCCGCAGGACCAACCCGCCGTCGCCCCCGCGAGCCCGCGGGCGGCAACCCAGCCGGCAGCCGCCAAGCCGCCCGTCACGCCGCCGGCGCCGGTGGTGCAGGTGACAACCAACACCACACAGCTCCCCACCACCACGAGTGCGACCCCACCGCCGTCGGCGACCACCGAACAGCCGCCGGCGACAAGCACCACGACGGCCGGCACCACCGGCACCGTCACAACCACGACGCCGGCCGCGTCGACGCCCCCGCCGAGCGAAACCACCACCGCGCCGGAATCCCCCGCGCCCGCGGGCGGTGGGCAGCAGAGCACCGAACCCGAAACCTCCGCCCAGTCCGAACCGACCTCTGCGCCCAATCCCGTGGCGGCGGCGGGGCAGTAGCGCCCGGCGGATTCAGGACGTCCGCCGACAGCTTCGTGGTGAGCGGATCGGCGGCTCCCGGGTCGCGGGCGGCGCCGAGTCGATCGGCCGGGGGGCCTATTCCAGCGCGAACGACCCGAGCGGTTCTTCGAGCGCGCCTTTGACGCCGACGTCGAGCGCGGAGGTCACCTGGCGATTGCCGGCGACCGCGGTGAGCATCTCGATCGCCACTCCCTGGCGGGCGTCGGCGTGGTCGGGCAGCAGCAGCACGTCGCGCCCATACATCGCGCGCCCGCTCAGCGTGGTCGTATAGAAGACGTTGTAGGTGGCGTACCCCGACACCGCGTCGATCTGGGTGCTGCCCTCGCCGCGCACCACCACCGCGCCCTCGCTGGGCAGGCGGGTGTGCGCGAGCTGTTGGACGTAGCCCACCGCGTACAGCGCGAGCGCCGCCCCGATCGCGCCGCGGTAGGGCGGGAGCGCGAGCGGCCCCACCGCGAAGGAGTCGTGCAGCCGGCCATCGATGAGGCGCTGCACCCGCACGTACTCGCCCGCTTCGGGGGCGGCGCGGTACAGCCCCCCGTAGCTGAAGCTGAACGGCACCGGCCCGCCGTAAGAGATCGTGGGCGCCAGCAGCGTCAGCGTCGCCCCGACAATCATCGCGGTCGCCGCGGCGGCGAGCCCCAGCCACAGGGCGCGGCCGCCCAGCGAGGCGCCGCGCCAGCGGGGCCCGAGCAGCTCCCCGAGCGTCGGGCGGTACTCGTTCTTCAGCGGCAACGCGGGCATCCGTGCCCGAGCCTAGCGACCGCGCGACGGCCGGCTCACTCCCCCACCGAGAAGAGCGCCTCCAGGTCGTGCCGGGAGTACGCCTGAAAGGCAACCATTGTCTGCGTGCGCGACACCCCGGGGAGCGTCGTGATCTGCCCAGTGACCACGTCCGCGAGCTGCTCGTGACTGGGCACGCGCACGATCGCGACGAAGTCCCACTCGCCGGTGACGGAGTACGCCTCCGCGACCCCCTCGATGTCGGCGAGCGCGCCACCGAGTGTGGAAAGCGCGTCGCGTTCGGCCTCGATCAGCACCACCGCATGGGTCATGGCGTATGCGACTCTCCGGGCGCGAGCACCACCACCTCCCCGGCGCCGGCCGCTTCGACGTCGGCCTTGAATGCCTGCGCATCCGTGGCGATCGGCGGGAACGTGTCGTAGTGGCACGGGATCACCTGCCGCGCACCCACCAGCCGCGCGGCCTCCACGGCGTCGTGGCGGTCCATCGTGTAGTGGCCGCCGATGCACATCAGCGCGACGTCGATCGGCTGGCGGCGGCCGACGAGCTGCAGGTCGGAGAAGAGCGTGGTGTCGCCGAGGTGGTAGATCACCTTGCCGCCGATCCCGACCACCAGGCCTGCGGGCACGTTGGCGGTGCCTTTCGGCGTCGTCGAGGTGTGCCACGCCGGCACCAGCCGCACCCAGCCCCAGTCGAGCTCCTCGGTGCCGCCGAGGTTGGGGTCGCGCGCCTTCTCCACGCCGCTCGCTTTGAGCTCGTGCGCGATCTCGACGATCGCCACCACGTCGGCGTCGCAGCGCTTGGCGATCGCGACGGTGTCGCCGATGTGGTCGAAGTGCCCGTGCGTGAGCAGGATCGCATCGGGGCTGAGCTCATCGGCGCTCACCGCCGCCTTCGGGTTGTCGGTGAGGTAGGGGTCGATCAGCACCGTTTTGTCGCCGTCGCGCAGCTCGAACGCCGCGTGGCCGAGGAAGCGGATCTCCATGGTCGATATGCCCTCTCTGGGTCGTGTTCTGGTGATTTTTACCGCTCACGCCGCCTCGGCGCGCACCGTGGCGAGGCCGTACCCCAGCACCAGCCCCACCGCCGCCCCGGTGACGCCCGCCGCCCAGCTCGCTTCGGGGCGCGCGAACGGCATCGCCAGCAGCACCGCCGCGAACGTCGCCGTGCCCAGCAGGTCGCCGTCGTAGTAGCGCTTTGCGCGCAGCGCCCGCAGGTCGGGCACCGCCCACGCCGCCAGCAGCGCGAGCGCGCCGGCGTTGGCGCCGCTAACGATCGGCAGCGGATACACCGCGAGCGCGACGAGCACGCCGGCGGCGCCCGCGCCGAAGAACGCGACGAGCACCGGTGCGGGGCCGTGGCGGCGCTCCAACAGCCAGCCGAACACCGCCACAGCCGCGAGCGCGCAGAAGGCGTACACACCGGCGTAGAAGCCGCTCCCGTAGACGAACTGGGTGGTGAGGAGCTTCCACCAGTCGCGGTGCAGCGGCCCCACCACGACGAGCCGGCCGAGGTCGAGGAAGCCGGCGCTCGTGAGCACCCAGATCACGCAGCTGGCGGCCACCAGCGCGACCGTTGCATACGGGCGCGTGTCGGCGCGGATGCCCGCGATCTCCCCACGCCGCAATCGCCCGAGCGCGGGCACCGCCAGACGCGGTCGGTGGGCGGCGCGCTGGGGCGTGTGCTCGCGCGGCAGCTTCGGCGCCCGCCGGCGCAGGCGGTTGCCGCAGTAGGGGCACTCGGTGATGTAGGGGCTGACCTCCGAGCCGCACTTCTTGCACACCACGAACAGATCGGCACCCGAAGACATCGCCGACTCATTCTAGGCCGCTCCCTCCACGGCGACCCCATCGACCGCGCAGTAAAGGGCAACACGCGCCTTCCCTCGGCGCCGTCGCGGCGGTAGAGTCCGGGCATGACCTCACTCGGCTACGACCAACGGCTCTACATCCTCGCCTTCGACCACCGCGGCTCCTTCCAGAAGAAGTTCTTCGGGATCGAGGGCGAACCCGACCCCGAGCAGACGGCGATGATCGCCGACGCCAAGCACCTCGTGTTCGAGGGCCTGCGCCACGCCGTGGCAGCCGGCGCCGACCCTGCCGTGACGGGGGTGCTGGTGGACGAGCAGTTCGGCTCCACCGTTCCCGAGGAGGCCCGCGCGCACGGCCTGAAGCTCGCGATGCCCGCCGAGCGCTCCGGGCAGGAGCTGTTCGACTTCCAGTACGGCGAGCGGTTCGGCGAGCACATCGAGCGCTTCGACCCCGACTTCACGAAGGTGCTCGTGCGCTACAACCCCGACGGCGAGCCCGATGGCAACGCCGGGCAGCGCGAGCAGCTGAAGCGTCTCTCCGACTGGCTGCACAAGCGCGAGCGCAGGTTCCTGTTCGAGCTGCTGGTGCCCGCCACACCGGTGCAGCTTCAGTCGGTGGAAGGCGAGGGCGAGCGCTACGACGTGGAGCTGCGCCCCGAGCTGATGCGCCGCGCGATCGCCGAGCTGCAGGACGCGGGGGTCGAGGTGGACGTGTGGAAGATCGAGGGCGTCGACGAGCGCGCCGACTGCGAGATGCTCGTCGCTCAGGCGCGAGCAGGCGGGCGCGACGGCGTGGTGTGCGTGGTGCTCGGCCGCGGCGCCAACGACGCCAAGGTCGACCACTGGCTCGCGCAGGCGGCCCCGGTGGACGGCTACATCGGCTTCGCGATCGGCCGCTCGATCTGGTGGGACCCGCTCAAAGCGTATGTGGACGGCAAGCTCGAACGGCGCGTGGCGGCGCAGCAGATCGCACAGAGCTACCTACGTTTCGTGAAGGTGTACGAGCGCGCCGAGGGCAGGGCGCCGGTGGCGTAGGCTCCGGGCGCCCGATGGTGGGCCGGCCACGCACGAGAGCCCGCCGGCCGCGCGGCGGGGCGCCGACGGAGTAGGCTGAATGGCGATGCAGCCCATGCGGATGAGGCGCAGCGTCGCGGAGATCGAGGAGGCGTTCGCCGAGGAGGTTTCGCTCGACCGCCGCCGCCGCGACTTGCTGCGGCGCACCGCCGAGCAGCGCGCGCTGAAGCGCCACGTGGAGAGGCGCAACAAGCGCGGCACGATGCGCTTCGTGCTGCTGGTGTGCGCCCTGATCCTCACCGCGGTGGCGGTCACCGTAGCGATGTTCTTCACGCTCTACGAGCTGCTGGGCTGAGTGGCCCTCCTGGAAGACGCGCCACTGGCTGGAAGACGCGCCACTGGCCGCCCGCAGCGCGTCTGTGACTCACTCGGCAGCTCCGCCGCCGAGATCCTGAATGGCGTCCTCAACCTCGGAGCGGACCTCCTCGGTCGGCTTGTTTTCGCCGCCCTGCTGGCGCTGGATCTCGAGATAGATCTCGGTGCGG
>DATMMB010000100.1:0-4403 GCA_035569895.1 Solirubrobacteraceae bacterium
AGCGTCTGCCATCCCTTCATGCCCCCATACAACCCCCACACCGAGAAGGGCGCCCCGCGGTTGGCCTGGTAGGCGAGCGTGCGCTCGTAGATCTCGTGCAGCGAGTCGTGCGCGAGCGCGGGGATCGAAACGAGTGCCGCGGTGAGCGCAAAGGCGAGTGTGAACAGCGCGAGCGACCGCGCCGCCGCCCCGATGCGACGCCGGCGATCGCCCGACACCGGCGCGACCGTCACCGGCGTGTCCGTCACCGGCGTGTCCGTCACCGGCGTGCCCGGCACCAGCACAGCCGTCACCGGCGCGATGGTCGGCCTGTCTGGTGGGGGTGACTCCACGGGGACGGTGCTCGGCGATGGCTGCAGCAGCCCATGCGTGGCGAACAGCGGCGCGAGCGCGAGCGGCGCGAGCTTCGTCAGGCCCGCCAGGGCGGCGAACACCCCCCGTGCGGGCGGTGAGGAGGCGACCAGCAGCGTCGCCAGGAGCAGCACCGCGACGAGCGTGTCGTTGGAGTTGCTCTCGAGCGAAAACAGCGTGAACGGGTAGGCGACCCACGCATAGGCGAGCGCCACCCCGAGCGTGGGTCCGCGCAGGCGCAGGCCGAGCCAGAAGATCAGCCCCAGCGCCAGCAGGTCGAAGGCGATCGCGGCGGCGTGCGCGGCGGGCAGGTCGTCCCACAGGCCGCTCCAGCCGAAGATCTGCTCGAACGGGACGTACGCCTCGTAGTCAACCGGGCCGTAGGTGTCGCCGTGTTCGTTGTCGGAGGGGTAGTGCCCGTACAGCGCCCGCCCGTGCGTGATCCGCTGCGCGCCGATCACCCCCGCATAGCCGACGTCGATCACGTTGGAGTCGGTGACGTTCAAGCCGATGCGAAAGCCGAGCAGGAACACCACGCCCACCGCCAGCCACGGCGCGGGGATCCACATCCGCAAGGGGCGCGGCCGTGCGCGGGCGCGCAGCAAAAGCAACATCCGCGCCAGCAGGTAGAGCAGCGGGGGGTAGATGAGGGGAACGGATTTGTAGATCTCGCCGTGGTTGAAGTAAGCCAGCGACAGCGAGAAGAAGAGCAGCATCAGCAGGTCGAGGTGGCGCAGCGCGAACGGACGGCGCCATTCGACGAACGGAAGCAGGAACAGCGCGCACAGCGGCAGCCAGATGTAGAGCGCGTTGACGTGACGACCGAACGCGCCGGGGTAGCCGCGCGCCATCGTCCACGCCACCTGAAACCCAGTCCACTGTTCGAGCACCCGCCCGCTCGCATCGGCGATGATCACCTGCCCGATTTCCTTGCTCTGGCGCGAGAAATAACTGACCTGCCAGCGATTGGGGCCCTTCAGGTAGGCGCCATCGTAGGAGCCGGGATATCGCGCCCGCAGGCGGCGCATCTTCGGCAGGCGCCCGGCGATTTCGAGCACATCGTCGGGCGACAGCCGCCGTCCGGGCGGGGGCACGATCGACGGTGAGACAGGGACCGGGCTTTCCGAGCTGGTGGCGCTCGTGGTGGTGGTGGTGGTGGTGGAAGCGCCGGTCGTCGCCTTGTGCAGCGCCGCTGTCAGCTTCGGCGCGGCGGCGGCCGACGTCGCCGCCACCAGGAGGCAGGCCATCGGGAGGATCGCTGTAAGGGAGCGGCGCACAGACCGAGGGTACCCGGCGGTGCTTGCACGAATGGCATTCGATTCGACCCTGTTACTTTACAAAATGAATGGCAGGGCCAAAAAAACCAAGCACCTCACCGCCCGCCGACACACTTCCGTGACACACGGGCCCCGCTCGACCCTCCGGCGGGGCACTCACAACCCGAAGTGCGCTAGCACCAGCGGCGCGACGTCACGGATCGACCATTGATCGGATGCCCGCCCACCCGGCGCCGGCAACTGGACGCCGCAGAGGATCAGCGCGCCGCGCGAGTCTTCGCCGCGCAGCGAGCCGTGGCTGCCGCCTCCCACGTGGCCCTGGCGGCCCCAGTCGAGGAACTCGTGATGGGGCGCGGCGGAGAGCAACACATCGCCCGAGGTGGGACAGCTCAACGCCGACCACGCGCGCGCGAGCGCGTCGGGGTGGTGGGGCGTGAGGAGCACGCCGTCGCGCACACATGCATCCAGCACCCCGAGCTCGCCATCGACGCTCCAGTGAGCACCGCGCGCGTCGCGCAGCTCGCCGCCCGGGCGGAAACGGAGCTCGCCGACCGACGCGCGCGCGATCGCGCCCTCGCCGACGCCGCCGTGCACGTCGCGCTCCAACCACATCACCAGCTCCACGCCGTCGAGCGCGAGTGCACGGCGCACCACCTCCGAGCGCAGCGTGGCGGGGCGGTGGTCGGTGAGCACGTACACCATCGCCGCCCGCTGGGTGGGGCACACGGCGATGCGCGCCCCCTCGCCGCGCCGGGCGCGCGCCGGCGCGGCGTCGCCGGCCCCCGAGGAGCCCTCCAACGGCGGCTCCCCGTCGCTGCCGGGGCCGCTGCGGCCGGGCGCGAGCACGTCGAGCTCGGCGAGCGCGTCCTGCAGCGCGACCGTCGCGCGCACCGGCGCCTGTGAATGGTCGGCCATCACGATCACCGCGTGGTCATCGAGAAAGCGCTCGACCCCGCCCGCCGGCGCCATCGTGCGCGCGAGCTGCTGGTCGGCGAGCGCGAGCGAGCGCAGCTGCCCCTCAGGGCCGTGCTTGTGGGAGTGCCAGTCGTTGTCGGGCAGCGACAGCAGCAGGAAGTCGAACAGGTCGTGCTCGACGAGATGGGCGGCGACACAGCCGGAGTGCTGGTCGCGCACGCCCGGCATCCCCAGCCCCGAGCGGCAGCCGGTGCGCCGCGAGGCGAAGATGTCGGCGTAGAACAGCTCGCGCGGGCCCATCACCGCGTGGCGCAGCAGCGTGGCGGAGACGATCCGCGTGAGCGCCGAGTCGCGCTGGGGCTCGTGGCGGTGGCGCCCGCGGTAAATCAGGTAGGTGGTGCCGGCGGTGCGCACACCGGCGTCGTCGAGCGCCTCGAACACCGTGAGCGGCTCGGGCGCGAGGTGGGCGCGGTTCATGTTGTAGACGGTGTCGGTGAGCTGGCGCGCGATCCCGAAGCGCTGCGAGGCGCGAAACGAGGACCCATACTCGACGTAGCGCGCCTCGGCGCGGTGGTACCAGTTCATCGCCGGGATGTGGTGGCGCTCCTGCCCGGCGCCGGTGGTGATCGACGCCGCGCACACCGGCGTCACCGAGGGAAAGGCGGCGGCGCAGTCGGGGACGTAGGTGCCGCGGCGCATCAGCTCGCCGAGCGTCGGCGCGACCCCCTCGGCGACAGCGCGCTCGAGCATCGCCGGCGCCATCGCGTCGATCACGCAGAGGACGAGCTTCGGGGGAGCCAACCGATCAGGCGGAGCCGTCATTTTCGGGATGCCCCCGAGCGGGTGCTGCGAACGGCCGCGGCGGCGCCGGCCGCCGGCCCCGCCGGGGTGTGCGGGCTGCGGCGCCTCACCGCCCGAGGATGCGCAGCCCGGCGTGCTTGCGCCCCGCGCGGCGGCGATCGACGAGCAGCAGCCAGCCGCACAGCGCGAGCGCCACGTACCCGAGCGGGTGTAGCAGCGCGACAAGCGCCGCCAGCGCCAGCGAAGCGGCGTCGAGGTAGAGGGTGAGCGCCTCGCGTGCCCCGCGATCGGCCAGGCGTCGGCGCGCGCGGACGATCAGCGGCCAGCACGCGCGCTGGGCGAGGCCGACCACGAAGAACCCGGCCAGCATCCCCGGCCATGCGGAGTCGCCGTGCGCGGCGAGCGTTCCTCCGAAGAGGACGGCGCCCGTCCCGAGTCCGATGCCGGCGAGTGCGGCGGCGAGCGGGTCAGCGCGCTGCGCGCGGTCGCTGGGGTCGATGATCGGCGCCATCCTCAGCAGCAGCTGCAGCGCGTAGGAGAGCACGAACGCCACACACACCGCCAGCAGCCACCAGTCGGCTTCCAGGAAGTGGAAGGCGCCGTGCGCGAACGTCACGCCGAGCGCTTGCGAGGAGGCGAGCGCGCCCGCGAGCAGCGCCGGCAGGAACGGCCGCAGGCCGGCGGCGAGCGCAAGTCCGATCCCAAGTCCTATGTAGTACACGAGGCCGTTCATCGTTCGGCTACCGTACGAGGCGCCATGACGATAGAGGATGAGGGCCCGTCCGCCCACGGCGGCGCGCCGCGTGAGCGAGGCCCGCGCGGCGTGGGGGGTGCACGATGAGCGCGGGCGACGTCGGCCGCGGAACCCGCCACACCGCGCACGAGCTCGCCCGTTACGAGCGGCTGTTCGCCGCGCGCACGCGGGGGATGCGCTCCTCGGCGATGCGCGAGATGATGGCGCTCACCGAACGGCCGGAGGTGATCTCGCTGGCGGGGGGGCTGCCCGACACCTCGACGTTCCCGCCGGAGCTGTACGCGAGGCTGATGGCCCACGTAGCG
>DATMMB010000101.1:0-6861 GCA_035569895.1 Solirubrobacteraceae bacterium
ACGTACGCGCCGTAACCGCCGAGCGCCTTGCCGAGCGTGCCGACGAGCACGTCCACCTCGTCCTCCAGCCCCGCCGCCGCGACCGCGCCGCGTCCGCCCGGCCCGAGCGCGCCGGTGGCGTGGGCCTCGTCCACCAGCACCCGCGCGCGGTGGCGGCGCGCCAGCGTGACGATCTCCTGCAGCGGCGCGAGGTCGCCGTCCATCGAGAACACCGAGTCGGTGACGATCAGCCGCCGCCCCCGCCCGCCGTGGTGGCGCAGGCTCCACTGCAGATGCTCGGCGTCGCGGTGGCGGTAGACGTGCACCTCCGCGCGCGCGCAGCGGCAGCCGTCGACGATCGAGGCGTGGTTGAGCGCGTCGGAGAAGATCGCGTCGCCCGGTCCGGCGAGCGCGCCGATCGCGCCGAGGTTGGCGAGGTAGCCCGAGCCGAACAGCACGCACGCCTCGCTGCCCTTGAACGCCGCCAGTCGCTGCTCCAGCTCGCCGTGGACGCTCATCGTGCCCGACACCAGCCGCGAGGCGCCGCTGCCGACGCCCCAGCGCAGCGCCGCCTCCGCGGCCGCCTCGCGCACGCGCGGGTGGTTGGCGAGCCCGAGGTAGTTGTTGGAGCACAGCAACACCACCTCTTGCTCGTCCAGCAGCACCCGCGGTCCCTGCGGGCTCGACACCATCCGCAGCCGGCGGCCCAAACCGCGGCGCTCGATCTCGGCGAGCTGCTGCTCGATTTCGCTCACGTCCGCACGGCGGTCCTGCGCTTGGCGCGGTAGCGCAGCTGCGTCGAGGGGTCCCACAGCCGCACTTTCAGGTCGATCTCCCGGGCGCCCGTGTCCAGGTGCTCCGCCACCGGGTCCGGCGTCTCGCCCGCCAGCCACCCCGCGCGGTTGTCGGGGCGGGGGTTGGCGCCGTTGTCGGGCTGGCGCGCGACGTTCAGCCCGAGCTCTTCGAACATCGCGCGATCCTGCTCGGGCTCGGTGCCGAGCGTCGTCAGGAAGTTGCCCATCATCACCCCGTTCAGCCCCGCCTTCACCGCCAGCGGCTGCAGCTCGCCGAAGTTCTCCACGCGTCCCCCGCACACCCGGAAGAGCGCTTCGGGGAGGATCAGCCGGAAGATCGCGATCCACTTCACCGCCTCCCACGGGTCCATCAGCTCGCGCTCGCCGAACTTCGTGCCGGGGCGGGGGTTGAGCAGGTTGATCGGCACGCTCGTCGGGTCGATCGCCGCCAGCTCGAACGCCATCTCCACGCGCTGCGCGCGGCTCTCACCGAGGTTGAGGATGCCCCCGACGCACGTCTCCAGGCCCGCCTCGCGCACCGCCGCGATCGTGCGCAGGCGCCCCTCGTAGCGCACGGTGGTCGAGACCTCGTCGTAGTAGCTCTCCGCGGTCTCCACGTTGTGATGCACGCGCTGGATGCCCGCCTCGCGCAGCGCGCGGGCGCGCTCGGTGGACATGTGCCCGACCGACGCGCAGCGCTTGAGGTTGGTGTGCTCGGCGACCAGCCGCGCGCCTTCGAGGATCTTCGCGAAGTCGCGCTTTGACAGACCCTGGCCCTGGGTGACCATGCAGAAGCGGTGCGCCCCCGCGGCCTCGGCGGCACGGGCGTGTTCGAGGATCTGCTCGGGGTCCATCATCGGGTGCATCGGCGTCTCGGCTTCGGCGAAGCGCGACTGCGCGCAAAACCCGCAGTCCTCGGCGCACCCACCCGACTTGGCGTTGACCAGCGAGCAGAGGTCCGTCGAGTCCCCGAAGCGCTCCACGCGCGCTTCCCACGCACGCTGCACGAGCGCCTCGATCTCAGCGTGGTCCTCGATCTCGCCCAGTCGCAGGGCCTCCTCGGGGGTGATCAGCGGCGGCATCGGGGCTCCCTCTGGTGGTCGGTTGACGGTGAATGGTATGGGGCGCGAAGCTAGACGCGTATTATCGCCGCCATGAGCGGCGGGGGAGGGCAGGGCAGCCTGCTGGCGATCGGCGACCTGCACGTCACCCACCCGAAGAACCGCGCCGTGGTCGAAGCGCTGCGCGCCGGCAGCGCCGAGGATTGGCTGATCGTGGCCGGTGACGTGAGCGAGCTGAGCGGCGATCTCGAATGGGCGCTGGGTCTCCTGCGCGAGCGCTTCGCTGCCGTGATCTGGGTGCCGGGCAACCACGATCTGTGGACCGTCCCCGAGGATCCCCTGCAGCTGCGCGGAGTTGAGCGCTACCTGCACCTGGTGGAGATCTGCCGGCGCCTCGGCGTGCTCACGCCGGAGGATTCCTACCCGGTGTGGGACGGGCCGGGCGGACCCGTTACGGTGGCGCCGTTGTTCGTGCTCTACGACTACTCCTTCGGCACCAACGTCGCACCCACCAAGGAGCTGGCGCTCGCGCGGGCCCACGCCGCCGGAGTGGTGTGCAGCGACGAGCTCGTGCTGTTTCCCGACCCATTCCACAGCCGCGAGGCGTGGTGCGAAGCGCGGCTGCGCGCGAGCGAGGCGCGTCTGGCCGCCTGCGACCCCGAGCTGCCAACCGTGCTGGTCAACCATTTTCCGCTGCTGCGCGCCCCCACCGAGGTGCTCCGCCACCCGGAGTTCGCGCAATGGTGTGGCACGGTGCACACCGCCGACTGGCATTTGCGCCACCGTGCGCGGACGGTTGTGTATGGGCATCTGCACATACCCCGCACCACCTTTCACGACGGCGTGCGCTTCGTCGAGGTCTCGCTCGGCTACCCCCGCGAGTGGCATCGCCGGGTGGCGCGCCCGCTGCTGCACGAGGTTCTGCCCGCCAATCGGGAGGCGGCGTGATCGAGGCGTTCGCGGTGACGGCGAAGGGCGAGGCGGCGTGATCAGCAGACCCAGACCCTCTTCCGCGGTCGATCGGGAGGCGGCGTGATCGCGGCGTTCCTGCTCACGATCGAGGGCGAGGCGGCGTGATCGAGGAGATCCTCCCCGCGACGGTCGTCGCCGTCGACACGCGCGCGGAACTGCTAGAGGTCGAGCTCTTCCCGCAGGAGCAGGCGGCGCTCGGCAACGCGGTGGAGAAGCGCCGGCGCGAGTTCGTCACCGCCCGCGCCTGCGCGCGCGAGGCGCTACTGCGGCTGGGCCTGCCTCCCGGTCCGATCGGCACCGGGGAGCAGGGCGAGCCGCTGTGGCCGGAGGGGGTCGTGGGGAGCATCACGCACTGCGTCGGCTACCGCGCCTGTGCGGTGGCCCGCGCGGAGGATGTCCTTGGCGTGGGTATCGACGCGGAGCCCCACCAACCGCTGCCCGAGGGCGTGCTCGGGCAGATCGCCGGCGCGGAGGAGCGTCGGCGGCTGGCGGAGCTGGCGCGTGACCAGCCGGCGGTCAGCTGGGACCGGCTGCTGTTCTGCGCCAAGGAGGCGGTGTACAAGGTGTGGTTTCCGCTCGCCCGCTGCTGGCTGGGCTTCGAGGACGCCCGGCTGCGGTTCGACCTCGGTGGAACATTCCAGGCACAGCTGCTCAAGCCCTGGCCGGATGAAAATGTGGGCTTTGCGGCGGCACACCGTCAGCCGGCCGTGCTGCAAGGTCGGTGGGTGGCACGCGACGGATTTGCGCTAGCCGCGATAACGATCTCACATAGCCGATGATTCTGGAAAATTAGCCCAAATTCGTCAAGATAATAGGATTTATTCAGCAATACTCCTCAGTTCGAATTTTCACCGCTGAATAGAGACGCCGTTCACACTCGCTTACACTCGCGAGAAAACAGCATCTGTTTGTATTAGCCAGCCTTGGAACGGCGGAACGGAGTGGACGTGCTGAAGGGGTTCTGTCGGTTCGCGATCGCGGACGCATGCCGCGGCACGCATATTTGGGCCACCAGTGAGTGACCGCTCATCGATCGCGATAATCGGGCTCGCCTGCCGCCTTCCAGGGGCATCGGATCCAAATGCATTCTGGCGCCTGCTGCGAGAGGGCGCGAGCGCGATCGCCGACGTGCCGGACGGACGTTGGCAGGACACCCCCGGCGCCGAGCCGCTCCCGCCCGGCGCCCGGCGGGGAGGATTTCTGGAGTCGGTCGATCGCTTCGATGCCGACTTCTTCGGCATCTCCCCGCTCGAGGCGGCCGCCACCGACCCCCAGCAGCGGCTGATGCTCGAGCTCTGCTGGGAGGCGTTCGAGGACAGCGCCGTCGTCCCCGCCGCGCTGCGCGACACCCCCACCGGCGTGTTCGTCGGGGCGATCGCCGACGACTACGCCGAGTTGATGCGCGCGCTGGGCGCCGAACGCGATGCGCGCCACGCGCTCACCGGCCTGCACCGCGGCATGATCGCCAACCGCGTCTCCTACGCGCTCGGCCTGCGCGGACCGTCGCTGACCGTCGACACCGGGCAGTCCTCCTCGCTTGTGGCCGTGCACTTGGCGTGCGAAAGCTTGCGGCGCGGCGAGTCGGAACTGGCGCTCGCCGGGGGGGTGCACCTCAACCTCACTTCGGCCGGCGCCCTGCGCGCGGCGCGCTTCGGCGCCCTCTCCCCGGATGGGCACTGCTACGCCTTCGACGCCCGCGCCAACGGCTACGTGCGCGGCGAGGGCGGAGCCGTCGTGGTGCTAAAGCCGCTCGCCGCCGCGCTCGCCGACGGCGACCCCGTCCACTGTGTGATCCGCGGCTCGGCCGTCAACAACGACGGCGGCGGCGACGGGCTCACGGCGCCCCACCAACCCGCTCAGGAGGAGGTTCTGCGCCTGGCCTGCAGGCGCGCCGGCATACGCCGCGCCGACGTCGCCTACGTCGAGCTGCACGGCACCGGCACGCCGCTCGGCGACCGCGTCGAGGCAGCGGCGCTCGGAGCGGTGCTCGGCGCGGCCCGCCCCGCCGGGGCGCCGCTGGCGGTTGGCTCGGCGAAGACCAACATCGGCCACCTCGAGGGCGCAGCGGGCGTGGTCGGACTTGTGAAGGCCGCCCTCGGCATCGCGCACGGCGAGCTGCCCCCCAGCCTCAACTTCGAGAGCCCCGCACCAGAGGTCCCGCTCGAACGGCTGCGCCTGCGCGTGCAGCGCGAGCTCGGTTCGTGGCCGGTCGCGGGCGCGCCGCGAGTCGCCGGGATCAACTCGTTCGGGTTGGGGGGCACCAACTGCCACGTGGTGGTCTCCGCGCCACCCGCCGCCGTGGGCGGGAGGGTCGCCGGCGGCCGGGCGTCCGCCCAGGGGGTCGACTCCGGCCAGGCGGCGCGCGCCGCCGGCGCCAAGGCGACGACCCCAACGGTGGATGAGGGCGCCGGCCCCCTAGGCGGGGGAGCGCGAGCGTGGGTGCTGGCGGGGCGCACCGAGGCGGCGCTGCGCGCGCAGGCGGCGCGGCTGGCGAGGCACCTCGAGGAGCGTCCGGAGCTGGGCGCCGCCGACGTCGCCCATGCGTTGGCGGTGAGCCGATCGGCGTTCGAGCACCGCGCCGTGGTGTTGGGGCGCAACCGTGACGAGCTGCTGGAGGGGGTGCGCGCGCTGGCCGCCGGCCGGCCCGCGCCGGGCGTGGTCGAAGGCCGCGTGTCTGCAGCCGCGGCGGCGGCGGCGCGGGGGGACGGCGGGCGCGAGCACCATGACGGAGGCGTTGCGGAGGCGGGTGTCGTGTTCGTGTTCCCCGGGCAGGGCACGCAATGGCGGGGAATGGCGCTCGAGCTGCTCGACGCCTCCCCCGTGTTCGCCCGCTCGATCGACGCCTGCGCGAACGCGCTCGCGCCCCATGTCGAGTGGTCGCTGCGGGACGCGCTGTGCGGCGTCGACGGCCTCCCCGGGCTCGAGCGCATCGAGGTGGTGCAGCCGGTGCTGTTCGCCGTGATGGTGTCGCTCGCGGAGCTGTGGCGCGCGTGCGGCGTGCGTCCCGCGGCGGTCGTCGGCCATTCCCAGGGCGAGATCGCCGCGGCGTGCGTGGCCGGCGGGCTGTCGCTGCAGGACGCCGCGCGGGTCGTGGCGCTGCGCAGCCAGCTGCTTTCCCGCCTGGCGGGGCAGGGCGGCGTCGCCTCGCTGGGGGCGCCGCTGGAGCGCGTGCGCGACCTGCTCGCGCGGTGGGACGGCAGGATCGCTGTCGGCGGCGTCAACGGACCGCGCGCGGTGGGCGTGGTGGGCGAGCTCCCTGCGCTCGGCGAGCTGGTGGAGCTGTGCGCCGCCGAGAGTATCCCGGCGCGGATCGTGGCGGCCACCGTCGCCTCCCACTCCCCCGCGGTGGAGCCGCTGCGGGACGACCTGCTGGAAGCGTTGGCGGAGATCGCGCCGCGTCCCGGCACGGCGGCCTTCTACTCGACGGTCACCGCCGGCTCCATCGACACCGTGCAGCTCGGCCCAGAGTACTGGTATCGCAACATGCGCCAGCCGATCCGCTTCGAAGCGGTCGTGCGTGCGCTGCTTGCAGAGGGCGCCGCGGCGCTCGTGGAGGTGAGCCCCCACCCGGTGCTCACCGTGGGGATGCAAGAAACGGTCGACGTGTTCGCCGCCGGCGACGGGGACGAGTACGAGCACGGCGAGCAGGCGCTCGTACACGCGACGCTGCGGCGCGGCCAGGGCGGCACGCGGCGCTTCCTGGAAGCGCTGGCGGAAACGTGGGTGCACGGCTTGCCGGTCGACTGGGGAGCGATTCTCGCGCGGCCGGGCGTACGGCGCGTGGAGCTGCCCACCTACGCCTTCCAGCGCAAGCGCCACTGGCTTGCGCCGAGCGAGCGCGCCGCCGCGCCGGTGGCGCCGCAGATCGCGGCGGCCATTGTGGAATCCTCGGCGGGAGCCCCGGTGGAATCCTCGGCGGGAGCCCCAGCGGAATCCTCGATGGGAGCCTCCGGTGAAGCTCTGACAGAATCCCCGCCGGCGCACGGCCTGCGTGGGCTGCACTCCTCCGAGCGTGGACGCATCGTGCTCGAGCTGGTGCGCTCCCACACCGCTGC
>DATMMB010000102.1:0-2421 GCA_035569895.1 Solirubrobacteraceae bacterium
GGCCGGCGCGTCCACGCGGCTTGCCAACGTCCGGCGAGGGCGCTATATGTACATATTCCCCCTACCCCTAGGAGACGCCGATGGCCAACCACCTCACGCCCACCGAGCTCGCCCGCGAGGCCGGGCTGGGACGCAAGGAAGTTCTCGCGAAGTGCATGGAGCTGGGGGTGCCGATCTTCAAGGGCCGCATCGACAAGAGCCTGTTTCTCGCCAGCCTCCGCCAGCCCGCCTCGCCGGTGCAGCGCCCGGTGGCGTTGAAGAGCTGACTCGGCGTCGGTTGCCGTTCGGCACGCGCTGGTGCGGTTCGCTCCGTTCGGCACGCGCTGGTGCGGTTTCGACTGGCCGCACCGTGCTATTTCGATAGAACTCTGGTAGGCTCCATCGTGAAGGAGACTCCGATGGGCTCGACAGGAAGGATCGTTGGGGATGGAGCGCGGCGGGTCACTCATCACACCCGTGCCGGAGCACCCGCCACAGGTTGCCCCGCCGACCCAATATCCTCCTCTGGCGAAAGGGTCATCGAGTCCGCCGGAGGAGACGAGCGCCATGGAGGCAACCACACAACAGCCCACCCCGGGCACCACCGCAGCGCTGTCGCCCGCCGACGCCCCCGCGCTGCGCACAATCGCCGATCTGCTCCCCTGCGCGGTGGCCGCCTACGGCGAGCACATCGCCATCCGCCACAAGCGTGACGGCGCCTGGCTCGACGTTGCCTACGCCGAGGTCGGCGAGATCGTTCGGGAAATCGCTTACGGTTTGATCGATCTCGGCATCCAGCCGGGCGAGCGCGTCTGCCTCCTCGCCGGCACGCGCCCGGAGTGGACATACGCCGATCTCGCGATCACGGCGGTGGGAGCGGTGGTGGTGCCGATCTACCCCACCAACTCGCCCGAAGAGTGCCTGTGGGTGATCTCCGACTCCGGCGCGCGCGCGATCGTGTGCGAGAACGCCGAGCAGCTTTCCAAGGTCGCGGCGGTGCGCTCGCGCCTGCCGAAGCTGCGCGAGGTGATCGTGGTCGACCCCCCGCCCGGGGCGCACGCCCCCGCCGGCGAGGGCGCGCCGGTGAGCGAGTCTGCGGGCGCCAGCGGGCACACCGTGTCGCCGCAGCCGACCCCGCTCGCCGACCTGCGCGCGCGGGGCGCCGCCCTCATCGCGCGGGGGGCGCATGACAACGGCGTGGACGGCGACGGCGGAGCCGACGAACTCGACCGCCGCCGCGCAACGCTCGCACCCGACGATCCCTACACCTTCATCTACACATCCGGGACGACCGGGCCGCCCAAGGGGTGCGTGCTCTCTCATGGCAACTACGTCGCCACCGTCGAGATGGTGCGCGAGCTCGGCCAGCTCCAGGGCGACGAGGTCACCTACCTGTTTCTGCCGCTCGCTCACGCCCTCGCTTTGCTGATCCAGCTGGGGGCTATTCACCGCGGCACGACGATCGCCTACTTCGGCGGTGACGTCAAGCAGATCGTCGGCGAGCTGCAGGAGGTGCAACCCACCTTCCTGCCCTCCGTGCCGCGGATCTTCGAGAAGATCTACACGCTCGCCCAGGGCGCGATCGCCGCCCAGCCGCCGGAGGAGCGCGCACGCACGGAGCAGGCGCTCGAGGTGGGAACGAAGGTGCGCGACCTGCTCGCACGCGGCGAGGCCATCCCCGAGGAGCTGCAAGCGCCCTTCGAACAGGCTGAGGAAGGCCTCTTCAAAAACGTGCGCGCGATCTTCGGCGGACGCATCCGCCAAGCCGTCACCGGCGCGGCGCCGATCGCGAAGGAGATCCTCGAGTTCTTCTGGGCGTGCGGTGTGCCGGTGCTCGAGGGGTACGGGATGACCGAGACCTCCACCATCTCCACCGCCTCGACGGTCGAGGATCACCGCTTCGGCACCGTCGGGCGCGCGCTGCCGGGCGTGCAGCTGCGGATCGCCGACGACGGCGAGATCCTGATCAAAGGCGCCAACATCTTCCAGGGCTATCACCACAACGCCGACGCCTCCTTCGGCGCGGTCGAGGAGGGCTGGCTGCACACCGGCGACCTCGGCTCGCTCGACGCCGACGGCTACCTGTCGATCACCGGGCGCAAGAAGGACATCATCATCACCGCCGGCGGCAAGAACCTGACGCCGGCGAATCTCGAGAACGACCTCAAGCAGTCGCGGTGGGTGTCGCAGGCGGTCATGTACGGCGACCGCCGTCCGTACCCGGTCGCGCTGATCACGCTCGACCCCGAGGAGATCGCCCCGTGGGCCAAGGAGCGGGGCCTGCCCGAGGACATGGCGTCGCTGGTTCAAGCCGACGAGATCAAGCAGCTCATCCAGGAGGTCCTCGACCGCGCCAACGCCAAATACGCCCAGGTCGAGCAGATCAAGAAGTTCGCGCTGCTCGACCACGACCTCACCCAGGAGGGGGGCGAGCTCACCCCA
>DATMMB010000103.1:0-4955 GCA_035569895.1 Solirubrobacteraceae bacterium
CGCTCAATCACAGGCAGCAACGGCTGAATCTCAGCCCAAAGCCCGTCATCGACCTCAAACCGTGATGGCACCTCCGACACCTCCGATAGTCGAGCACACCTACCGGAAGACTTCGCCCCCCAACAACCAACCCCTCTTTCCGAAACCGGTTCTAAGCCGTGAGCACCGCCGCGTCGGCCGGCGGCGCGGCGACGACGGCGTCGTCGAAGACCCGTTCATACACCCGGTAGCGACGCTTGATCTCGCCGCCCATGCCCTCCATCGCACGGTTCATCGGCTTGTTGACCTCGAGGATCCAGCCCATCTCGCCGCCCTTCTGGGGGGTGCGTTCGGCGGCGTCGAAGTGCATCTGGTAGAAGCGTGCCGCGACGCCCGTGTGCTGGTACTCGGGCTTGACGCCCAGCGCGAACACGCGCACCGCGTCGATCTTGCGTTTCTCGCGCAGCGCGGTGATCCAGCCGAAGGGCAGCAGGCGCCCGTTGAGCTTCGCCAGGACCTGGTTGAAGTCGGGCAGCGTCAGCGCCGCGCCCACGACCTCGCCGGTGTCCTTCTTTTCGGCGACCATCGCCCAGTTCTCGTCGAGCACCGGTTTGAGGTCTTTGGCGTAGTGGCGGACCTCCTCCTCGTTGAGCGGCACCGAGGCCCAGTTGGTTTCCCACGCGGCGTTGTACACCTCGAGGAAGCGGGTCACCTCGGCGTGGAGGTCCTTCTTGCGGAAACTGCGGCACACGATCCCGTGCTCGGACTCGAGCTTGTCCGCCGCCTCCCAGATCGCGGGGTGGACGTGCTCGCGGCCGGTGACGTGCAGGCTCCACATGTACAGGTCCATCGCCTTGGTCAAGTCGAGGTCGTGCTCGAATAGGCGCTGGTAGTAGGGGTGGTGCCAGGGGCAGAGGATGATCGGCGGGTACTCATGACCCTCCACCAGCAGCCCGATCTCGTCGTTGGTGGTGAAGTCCATCGGGCCCACCATGCGGTCGCGCCCGCGCGCGCGCAGCCACTGCTCGGCTGCCTCCAGCAGCGCGCGGGCGGCCTCGGGGTCCTCCTCGCACTCGAACCACCCGAACAGGCCCCACTCGTTGCCCTGGAACTCGTTGAAGTTGCGGTCGACGTGCGCGCAGATGCGCCCCACCGCGCGCCCGTCGCGCCACGCCAGGAAGTACTGGGCCTCGGCGTGCTTGAAGAAGGGGTTCTTCTGCTGGTTGAGCCGGTTCTTCAGGTCCATCAACAGCGGCGCCACCCAGTTGGGCTCGTTACGATAGAGCCGCCATGGCAGCTTGATGAACGTGTTCAGCTCGCCTTTGCTGGTAACCGGCCGGATCTCTACTGCCATCGCGGCGCACTTTATATGGACACCTCGACCGACGACTTGCCGCCCGCCGTGGAGCCTCGGATCGGCCCCGGCAACCGGCCGGTCCCCCGTGACCTCTTCGCCAAGGCCCGCCACCACGAGCGCGCCGAGGTGCTGGCGGCGGCGCGCGCGGCCGACATCCTCCCCTACTTCCACGTCCTCACCTCCCCGGCGATGCCGGTGGTGGAGATGGAGGGGGCGCAGCGGATCATGCTGGGCTCCAACAACTACCTCGGCCTCACCGGCGACGACCGCGTGCTGGCGGGCGCGCAGGAGGCGCTGCACCGCTACGGCACCGGCCTCACCGGCAGCCGCCCGCTGAACGGCACGACGCCGCTGCATCTCGAACTGGAGGCGGAGATCGCCGAGTGGATAGGCAGCGAGGACGCGCTCGTGTTCACCACCGGGCATCAGGCCAACCTCGGCACGCTCGGCACGATCCTCGGGGTGGGCGACACGGTGATCGCCGACTCCGGCGACCACGCCTCGATCCTCGACGGGTGCCTGCTCTCGCGCGCCAAGCTCCGCCCCTTCCGCCACAACCGCCTCGACAAGCTCGAGAAGATGCTGGGGCGCGCGGACGGCGACGGCGGCGGGGTGCTGGTGGTGGTCGACGGCGTCTTCTCGATGGAGGGCGACATCGCCCCGCTGAGCGAGATCTGCGAGCTGTGCCAGCGCCACGGCGCGCGGCTGATGGTGGACGAGGCGCACGGCGCCGGCGTGCTCGGGGCGCGCGGCGCGGGCACCGCCGAGTTGCTGGGGTTGGAGGAGCGGGTGGACCTGCGCGTGGGCACGTTCTCGAAGTCGCTGGCCTCGTGCGGCGGCTTCGTCGCAGGGCCGGCCGACGTGCTGGAGTACCTGCGCTACTACTCGCGCGCGTTCATCTTCACCGCCTCCGCGGTGCCCGCCGCGCTCGGCGCGGCGCTGGCGGCGCTGCGCGTGCTGCGCTCCCCCGACGGCGCCGCGCTGCTTGCGCGGGTGCTCGACAACGCCTGGCGCCTGCGCGACGGGCTGCACGAGCTCGGCTTCGCGGTCGTGGCCCCGCAGCCGCTGCCGGAGCGTCCGAGCGTGCTCGCCACCCGGCCGGAGCAGGCCCCGCCGACCACCGACTCGCCCGGTGACGATCTCGGCTTGCCGACCGTCGAGCGCCCCGGTGGGAGTCACGGCACGCCGGGTCCCGACCCGCAGCGTCACCCCCCCGCCGCCGCCCCCGGCGTGCGCCTCGACGCGGACGGAGCCCCCACGATCGTCACGCCGATCGTGCCGGTGCTCGTCGGCGACGACTGGAAGGCGGCGCTGCTGTGGCGCGCGCTGTACGACGCGGGGGTGTTCGTCAACACCGCGCTGCACCCCGCGGTGCCCCCAGGCGGGGCACTGCTGCGCACGAGCGTGATGGCCACGCACGACGAGGCCGTGATCGATCGCGCGCTCGAAGCCTTCGCGCGGGTCAAGGGCGAGTTCGAAGCCGAGCACGGTCCCCTACCCAGACCGGGGTCGTCATAACCCTCACGGAAAAAGTGAGGAAAGAAAAAGCTCGCTTCTAGCGCACGATCTGCGCGCAACGGTGTTGACCGCGCCGCGCCGCTGTCGTAGCTTGAAGGGGCGCTTTGCATCAACGCTCGGAACTCACTCCGTGTCGCCGGCAGAGGGGTGCCGGGGCGGATGGGACGTCTGTGGGCGAGCGACGAGCGGTCGTTGCGGGGTGCGCTACTCGTTCAAAAATCAAGCAGATGTTGCTCGCGGCGGTGCACTCCGACGACGTGCAACGGGGAGTGAGAACAGATGAGCGCGACAGCGACGCTGGCCCCTGCCGCGAAGGGCGGGACGGGCGGGCCCCGGGCGGGCGGGCCCCAATATATGCGAGCCCTCGAACGCGCCAACAAGGTGCGTCTCGCCCGTGCCGACCTCAAGCGGAGGGTGGCAACCGGCGATCTGGAGGTCGCCGATGTGATCCTCGAGTGCCCGTGGGAGGCGCAGAGCATGACCATCGCCGACCTGTTAATGAGCCAGCGCCGCTGGGGCGAGAGTCGCTGCCGCAAGCTGCTCGCCCAGCTGCAGATGTCCGAAAGCAAGACAATCGGCTCGCTCACCGATCGCCAGCGCCAGACGCTTGCGGGGGTGTGCCGCGAGCAGGGCGCCGTCCCCGCGTTCAGCCGGTGAGTCGCCCCCTGGCGCGGGGCTTTGGCGAGCGCCGGCCCCGCAAAACGCGCATCAGGGGCGACGAGGTGTTCTGTCGCGCGCCGCTGCCGGGCGGTCGCCGAACGCGCGCGCGGCGATGCCCACGCAGAGCGAGCGGGAGACGCCTTCCGCTCGCCGCCCTGCCCCGCCTCGTCAGACGCCGCGCGCTGTGAGAGCGCGCGGCTGGGGTAATGGACAGCCGGAGGACAGCTTCAGCTGCCACCAGCCGGCGAGCATCCCGATCAGGCCGAGGCGGGGACGCACCTCCCACACACCGCAGCCGCGTTCGCCGAGATCGGTGACGCGTAGACGCACGAACTTGTAACGGCCCGGTTCCAGCTGCATCCGTTCGAGCAGATCGCGCGCGCGCAGCTCGCGCTCGGCGCGCTCCCGTGCTTGACGCTGGGCGCGGCGCAGCGACACCACTAGCCGGTCGCGGTCGCGCTCGAGCTCGGCGAGCGACAGCAAATGGGGCCCGCCCGCCCCGCCCGCCCCGCCCGCCCCGGCCGCGACGCCGCGGTGCGCGAGCTCGGGGGCCACGCCGACGGCGCCGTGCTCGCCGGGCGAGATGTGCGGAAAGCCGCGGGCGACGACTCTCGAGAGCTCGCGCTCCAGCTTCGCCACCTGCGCCCGCAGCGATTCGCGCGCGGCACGCTCGGCCTCGGCCCGCTCCTGGGCCGTCTCACGACGGTCATGCAGAGCAGGGCGATCAATCGTGAGCTGCTCTGTTGAAACTATCATTTCAGCTCCTCCTAGGCTGTGCGCCTGTCGATTCTACCAGCGCAACCGCCTGTCGGAGCATTTACCGGGAATGATCCCAGGGTCCTTCGAGCATCGAGCGACACATCCACAGCGCCTCCTCCACGTGCAGCGAGGGCACGCCGGGCACCTGCAGGGTGAACAGCGCCACCTCGGCCGCGCCGGCGCCGGCGGCACGACCGGGCGCGAGCTCGCCGAACAGCACCCCCACCGCGCAGTGCGCGTCGGCCACCACCAGCCGGCCGGCCGGCAGCGCGAGTGCCGCGGGGGAGCGGACGGGCGGGCCGGCGGGCGGGCATCCAAGAACCTCTCCCTCACGGCTCGCACGGATGCCGAGCGGCGTCTGCACGCGGGCGGCGTCGAGTGCCCACACCGGCACGCCGGTGTCCACCAGCGTGATCAACAGCGCGTCGGCGAGCAGGTGATTGGAGTGGAAGCCGCCCTGGAACATGCGCGCGAAGATCGCCTCCTCGATCGGCGTGCGCACCACGTCGGGGTCGAGGCCGATGTGGCGGAAGAACACCCGATACGCCGCCGGCACCGGACGCTGGCGCAAGCCCACCGCATGCGCACCCCCCCAGCGATTGGAGAGTGCCGCCAGCCGTTTGCGCACCGCCGGCGGCGACCGATCGGAGACCGGCCAGCGACCGCCGCCGCCCACCGCTGC
>DATMMB010000104.1:0-4777 GCA_035569895.1 Solirubrobacteraceae bacterium
AGCTGCTGCGCCTCTCGGGCCTCGGCGCCCGGCGCCCCCGTCAGCTCTCGGGCGGCCAGCAGCAGCGGGTGGCGCTCGGGCGCGCGCTCGTGTACGACCCCGAGATCATCCTCATGGACGAGCCGCTCGGGGCGCTCGACCGCACGCTGCGCATCGAGATGGAGCGCGAGATCCGCGCGCTGCAGCACGAGCTCGGCGCGACCGTCGTGTACGTGACACACGACCAGCAGGAGGCGTACGCGCTGTCGGACACGATCGCGGTCATGCACGACGGCGCGATCGTGGGCGTCGGGTCGCCCGCCGAGCTGTACGCCAACCCGCCGAACGCGTTCGTCGCGAGCTTCTTCGGCGGCTCCAACCCGCTGCCCGTGGAGGCCGCCGAGTCGGTCCCCGTTTCCGCCGAAGCGGCCGGCGGCGACCGAAGCCGGGAGACACGCGCCTTCGGCGCTGGCCGATTTGGGGATGCGAGCGCAGCGAGTGTCTCCCCAATCGGTCCCCGTTTCGGCCAGCTGCACGAACGCGCCGCCGAGCGCTTCCCCGGCGGCGCCTCGCGCACGACGCTGTACGTCGATCCGCACCCGCCATACGCGGCCCGCGGCGAGGGCTGGCGGCTGATCGACACCGACGGCCGCGAGCTGATCGACTTCCACGGCGACTTCTCCGCGCTGGTGCACGGCCACGCATTCCCGCCGGTGGTGGCCGCCGCCACGCGGGCGCTGGCGGCCGGCAGCGCGTTCGGGCTGCCCACGGCCGCCGAGATCGAGCTGGCCGAGCAGCTGGCGGCGCGCGTGGAGTGGGCGCCGCGCTGGCGTTTCACCAACTCCGGCACGGAGGCTGTGATGGCCGCCGTGCGGGCCGCGCGCGCCGCCACCGGACGCGACGTGGTGGTGCGCTTCGCCGGCTGCTGGCACGGCTCGTGGGACGCCCTCGCGCAGCCGAACGCGGCGGCGGGAGTGCCGGCCGGCGTCCGCGAAGCGGTGGTCAGCGTCCCGCTGGGAGACAGCGAGGGATTGGTGGCGGCGCTCGACCGGCACGCGGGGCGGGTGGCGTGCGTGCTGCTCGACCTGATGCCCTACCGCGCCGGCCTGCGCCCGGTGGAGCGCGGGTTCGCGCAGCTCGTGCGCGAGCAGACCGCGGCCCGCGGGATCGTGCTGATCGTCGACGAGGTCATCACCTTCCGCATGTCTCCGGGCGGCGCAGGGCGGCTGTGGGGAATCGAGGGCGACATCGTCACGCTCGGCAAGCTGATCGGCGGCGGCCTGCCGATCGGGGCGCTGGGCGGCCGGCCGGAGCCGATGGACGTGTTCGACCCGCGCCGCCCCGGCTCGGTGGAAATCGCCGGTACCTTCTCCGCCAACCCGGTGTCGACACGCGCCGGCCTGGCGGCGCTTCAGGCGCTCGACGCCGGCGCGATCGCGCACATCGACGCGCTCGGCGAGCGGCTGCGCGGCGGCCTCGCCGAGCTGGGGTATACGGTGACCGGGCGGGGCTCGCTGCTCAAGCTCCACGCCGAGGAACCCCCGGCGCTGTGGTGGAGGCTCTACCGCGAGGGCGTGCTGATCGCGCCGAGCGGCCTGGCGTGCATCAGCACGCCGATGGACGGCGCCGCGATCGACCGCGCGCTGGCGGCGTTCGCGCGCGCCCTACGGGCGTGACCCGGGCCGCATCCGGACGTGCGCGCACGTGTCAGGGGCTCTCACGCTCACACAGCGAGGCACGCCCCGGCAACAGCTCCTCCGCCCCCGCCAGGCTGCGCGCCTGCCCAAATACGATCCACTCCGCCGCCAGCCGCCCCACGATCGGCGACACCTGGATCCCGTAACCACCCACGCCGCAAGCGGCGATCACGCTCCGATCCTGCGGGCACGGCCCCACCAGCGGGCGGCCGTCGGGGCTCACCGGATACAGCCCCGCCCAGCCCCGGCCGAGGCGGATGTCGGCCAGCGACGGCAGCCGGTGCAGCAGCAGCTCGGCCAGCTGCTCCAGGTAGGACTGCTCGACGCCTTCGTACCACTCGTCGGGGTCGACCACCGGGTGCACCGCCTCCTCGCTGTGCAGCCCGCCGAGGAACATGTCGAACGTCTCGTGGCGGAAGTACAGCCCCAAGCGTCCTTCGGCGGGGGCATAGTCCATCACCTCGGGCATCATGTAGCGCAGCGTGCGCGGCAGGTGTATGCTCACCGCCTCGTGGCGCTGCGGCAGGATCGGCGTGGCCACGCCCAGCAGCTCTCCCACCTCTCCAGCCCACGCGCCGGCCGCGTTGACGACGTGCTCGCACACCACCTCGCCGGTGGTGGTGAGCAGCCGGTGACGCCCGTCGGGGAGGGGCTCGTGGCCGGTGAGGTGTGTCTGCTGCCTCAGCCGCGCGCCACCGGCCTGCGCCAGCTCGGCCAGCAGCCCGCAGTAGAGGTGGCCGTCGACGAACCCGTCGCTGGGCCCGTACAGGCCGGCGCTGAGGTCGTCGCTGCGCACGTCGGGGAAGCGCGCGGCGATGCCCGCAGCGTCCAGCACCATCGCGTCGTCGATCCCCAGCTCGCGTTGCACCGCCACGCTGCGCTCGAAGCGCGCGGCGTCCTCGGCGGTGTGGCCGAGGCGCAGGTAGCCGTTGCGCTCAAAGCGCAGCCCGTGGTCGCGCTCCAGCTGCTCGAAGACGCGCTTGGACGGCACCCGCAGGGCGATGTCGAACGGATCCACGTACTGCGTCTCCACCACACCCACCGAACGCCCAGAGGAGCCGGCGGCCGGGTGGGTGCGCTCCAACACCACCACGTCCTCGACGCCCAGCTCCACGAGCGCCCGCGCGACGCTCAGCCCGATTGCTCCCGCCCCGACGATGGTCACCGAGGCTCTGCAGCTCATGCGGAACTCTCCCAACTTCTAAATGACTGTATACCAGGCGGCCCCCCGGCGCCCGCCTCGCGGTTGACGTAGATTGCACAGATGGCCGAGCCCGTAATGATCACCGCGGCGATCACGGGCAGCATCGCCTCCACCAAGCATTCCCCTCACATACCCCTGACCCTCGACCAGATCGCCGAGGCCGCGGTCGAGAGCTGGCGCGCCGGAGCGGCGATCGTGCACGTGCACGCCCGCGACGAGCACGGCACGCCCACGCAGGATCCCGCGACCTGCCGCGCGCTGCTGGAGCGCCTGCGCGAACGGGGGTGCGAGGCGATCGTCAACCTCAGCACCGGCAGCGCCGGCGGGCGCGCCACGATCGAGCAGCGCCTTGGCTGCATCGAGTTGGCGCCGGAGATGGCGACGCTCGACTGCGGCTCGGTGAATCTCGGCGACGACTGGGTGTTCGCCAACCCCTACAACGCCTTTCTGCGGCCCGCCGCCGAGCGGCTGCGCGACCTGGAAATCGCCGTCGAGATCGAGACGTTCGACAGCGGCATGGTCGCCAACGGGCTGCGGCTGATGCGCGAAGGGCTGCTGCGCGCGCCGGGCTTCTGGCAGCTGTGCATCGGCGTCCCCGCCGGCGCTGCGCCCGACCTGCAGACGATCGGCTACCTCATCAGCCGGCTGCCGGAGGGGGCACGCTGGAGCATGCTCGGGATCGGCCGCCACCAGCTGGAGGTGAACGTGCTGAGCCTGCTCTATGGCGGGCACGTGCGCACGGGCCTGGAGGACAACGTGTACTACCGCCGCGGCGAGCTGGCCCGCAGCAACGCGCAACTGGTGGAGCGGGTGGTGCGGCTCGCCGAGGAGCTCGGCCGGCCGGTCGCCACGTCCGATGAGGCGCGGCGGATGCTGGGCGTGCGCGGGCACGGCGAGGCCGAGGGTGTCTAGCCGATATTCTGGCGGCCTCCGATCGGTGGAACCATGAGCTCGACGCCCCAACCAGTGATCCTCTCCGCCGTGCGCACCCCCGTGGGTCGCTACGGCGGCGCGCTGTCGCACGTGCGCCCCGACGACCTCGCGTCGCTCGCGTTGCGCGCCGCGGTCGATCGCGTGCCCAGCCTCGACCCGAGGGAGATCGAGGAGGTGTATCTCGGCTGCGCCAACCAGGCGGGCGAGGACAACCGCAACGTGGCGCGTATGGCGCTGCTGCTAGCGGGGCTCCCGCAGGAGATCCCCGGCATCACCGTCAACCGCCTGTGCGCCTCCGGCCTCGCCGCGGTCGTGTGCGCCTGCCAGGCGATCCGCGCGGGTGAGCTGGAGCTTGCGGTGGCGGGCGGCGTGGAATCGATGAGCCGCGCGCCCTTGGTGATGGGCAAGGACGAGAAGGCGTTCGCCCGCGGCGAGCGCACGCTGTACGACACGACGATCGGCTGGCGCTTCCCCAACACAAGGATGGCGGAGCTGTTCCCGCTGGAGAGCATGGGCGAGACGGGCGAGAACGTGGCCGAACGGTGGGGGGTCTCGCGGGAAGACCAGGACGCGTTCGCGCTTCAGAGCCAACGCCGCTGGGCCGCGGCCCAGGAGGCGGGCCGCTTCGCCGAGGAGCTGGTGCCCGTCGGCGAGTGCGAGCGCGACGAGCACCCCCGCCCGCAAACGATGCCGGAGGCGCTGGCGAAGCTGCGCGCCGTGTTCCGCGAGGGCGGCACCGTCACGGCCGGCAACTCCAGCGGCCTGAACGACGGCGCCGCGGCGCTGGTGGTGGCGAGCGCAGCGCTGGCGGAGCGGATCGGCGCCGAGCCGCTCGTGCGCTTCGTCGGCTCGGCCGCCGCCGGCGTCGACCCGCGCGTGATGGGGATCGGGCCGATCCCGGCGGTGCGCAAGCTGCTGGCACGCACCGGCACCGCGATCGAGCAGCTCGACCTCGTGGAGCTCA
>DATMMB010000105.1:0-3136 GCA_035569895.1 Solirubrobacteraceae bacterium
AGCAGATCGCTCCCCTCGAGCTTGACGCCGACGATGGTGAGCTGGGGGGTCGTGAGCTTCGGCGCGAGCGCGCAGCCGCCAAGCAGGGCGACCGTGGCAGCAGCGGCGATGGCTCTCATGCGCCTCATGTTAGCAAAGCACTCCAGGGCTGCCGCGGGCCTCAGCTGCGCCCGTAGACTGCATTGAGCTCGGCGCAGCGCCGCGCGAGATCCGCCGTGAGTGCCGCCGGCGGCAGCCGCCAGCTCCAGTTGCCGCTCGCCGTGCCGGGCGTGTTGAGGCGCGCTTCCGAGCCCAGTCCGAGGAGGTCCTGCACCGGGACGACGGCCAGCCGCGCCACCGAGCCGAGCGCTGCGCGGATCAGCGCCTCAGCGATCGCGCCCGCGGCGCTGCCAAGATAGAGGTTCACGCGGGCGGCGCTCGCCGCGTCGAGGTGGGAGTACCAGCCAAGCGTCGTGTCGTTGTCGTGAGTGCCGGTGTAGACGATGCTCGCGCGCTCGTGCAGGTACGGCCGATGGGGGTTCGCCGCATCGCCGTCGAAGGCGAACTGCAGCACGCGCATGCCCGGGAGGCCAAAGCCGTCACGGAGCGCGAGCACATCGGGCGTGATGACTCCGAGGTCTTCGGCCGCGAGCGGCAGGTCGCTGAACTCCTCGCGCAGCAGCGTGAGGAGCTCCATGCCCGGCGCACCGTGCCAGGCGCCGCCGCGGGCGTCCGGTGCGCCGGCCGGCACCGCCCAGTAAGCGGCGAGCGCGCGGAAATGATCGAGCCGCAGCAGGTCCATGCGCGACAGTTGCGCGCGCACCCGCGCGCGCCACCAGCGGTAGCCTTCGCGGCGGTGCGCGTGCCAGTCGTACACGGGGTTGCCCCAGAGCTGGCCGAGCTCGGAGAAATAATCCGGCGGCACGCCGCCGACCATGGCCGGCGCGCCGCTCGCCGTGAGCTGAAAGAGTGCGCGGTGTGCCCAGGTCTCCGCCGACGACGGCGCGACGTAGAAAGGCAGGTCGCCGAACACCCGCACGCCGCGGCCGCGCGCATAGTCGCGCAGTCGCTCCCATTGCACGTGGAAGGCGTACTGCTCGCGCGTCAGCGCGGCGAGCTCGGCGGCGTGGGCGGCGCGCGCCGCGGCGAGCGCCTCGGGTGCGCGGTCGCGCAGCTCCGCCGGCCAGTCCCAGAAGGGCGCACCGCCGCGCGCGCGGGTGAGCGCCTCGAACAGCGTGTAGTCGGGCAGCCAGGCGGCGGAGTCAGCGAGGAATGGCGCATCAGCGGGCGTATCGGGAAGCTCGCCCGGGTCGAGGAATGCCGGGTTACCCGCCCGGTCGGAGCGCACCCAGTACGGCGAGCCGTCGGCGCCCGTAGGTCCGAACGGCAGTATCTGCCACACCGAGAAACCGGCCGTGGCCAGCCAGTCGACGAAGGCGCGACCGCCACGCCCGAGTGGCGCCTCGAGCGCCGACAGGGGCAGCAGCGCACCGGCGCGACGCCGGTCGAAGACGGGCAAGCGCATGCCGGCCACGCGGGCGCCGACCCGCTCAGCCGGCGCTGGCGCGGCGCATGACCCCGCCGTGCTCGGGTGCGCCGTGTCCGACCGAGATCGGCTGCGCCAGGTTCGCGGGCGCTTCGAGCCCGAGCCGGCGGTAGAGCGACACGAGCTGCCGGCGGTAGAGGCGGTCGAACTGACTCACCGACTCGGCGGGGTTGTAGTCCCCGAACCACCAGAACCAGTCCGAGCTCTCGCACAGCGCCAGCTGCCGTCCGGCGGCTTCGCGCGCGGCGGTCTCGAGCGCCGGCGTGCTCACGGCGCGATCGAAGGCCTCCTTCGCCTCGCACAGCAGGTCCCAGGCGCGGTTCTTGGCCGGATCGCCCATCCAGGTGGCGAGCGTGCCGTGCACCCAGCTGCCGGCCGCCACCCGTGGGAGCGGTGCAGCCTGCAGGCCGCGTGCGAGGCACGCGGAGAGCGTCGTGAGCTCGATGAGGGGATGGCTGGCGAGCAGGCCGTAGAGCGCCTTGAGGAAGTAGTAGCCGTTGAACGGGTAGTGCTCCCAGGCGTTCTCGCCGTCGAGCGCGATGAGCACCGCGTGGTTCGGGTCGCCGTCGTAGCGGCCCGCCAGCTGCGTCAACTCGTTCGCCAGGTTGTGAGCCGCGTCATCGCCGTGCCAGGTCGCGTAGGTGAATCCGATCAGGTCGGAGAGATTGTCGTCGCGGAAGAAGCAGTCGGTACCCAGGCCCTGCGGGCGGTACGGGCGGTTGAAACTGCGCGGCTCGCGCGCCGACCGCGGGTCGGTCAGGGCGAGGCTGTTGTGCAGCACCGCGCCACCGCTCGCGGCCCAGCGGAACCCGTGCGCCGAGAGCAGCGCGAGCGTCGCGCCGCTGACCGCACCCTCGGACGGCCAGCAGCCTGCCGGTCGCACACCGAAGGCGCGCGTAAAGACCCGCAGCGCCTCCTCGACGTGCCACACGGCGCGCGCGCCGCCGCCCGGATAACCGGCGTGCGAGGGCAGCACCATGCCGGGCACGACGTCGCGGGCGCAGTTGAAGTCGAGCAGCAGCGGAATGATCGGATGCGCGTAGGGCGTGACCGACAGCTCGACCTGGCCGCGCTCGCCGAGCGCGCGAAAGCGCGGTATCACCTGCGCCACCAGGCCGCCGATCAGCCTGAGGAGCTCGCGGCGCTGCGCGTCGGTGAAATTGCGCCCGCGCTCGGTGAGCTGGGCCACCAGCGGATCGGCGCGGCGCACCGTCTCGCCGAGCCAGGCCAGGTGGTACCAGACGGCAAGATCGTGGATCAACTGATCCGAGGCGTAGCCGACGCGCTCGGGGGTGGCGAGCGTATCGGCGATGGTCGCGAGCTCGAGGTACGGGCCAAAGCGCTCGATCATCTGCTTGCGCTGCGCGCGCAGGCAGGCGTTGAGGAGCGCGAGGCGCGCAGCCGGCTCCACCGGCAGCGGATCGGGGCCCAAGAGCGCGAGCACTGGATCGGGGAGCGACGCGCCGCTCTCGAGATGCGCGGCGACTCGCGTGGCGATGTCCTCGAGCTGCTCGAGGAGCACGGGCGAGAAGTTGACGACGGCGTGCGCCGCGGGATTGGCCTCGAGGTGCGCCGCCATGTCGGTGTAGTCCTTGATGGCGTGCAGGTAGG
>DATMMB010000106.1:0-6620 GCA_035569895.1 Solirubrobacteraceae bacterium
CGGCGTGGCTGGAGCTCTGCCGATCCTGGTGTCCGAGCAGGTGGGCGAACGCTTTGGGGCGGCGAGCGCAGTGCTGGGGATTCCCGCCGAGGACCCCGCCGACGCCGCGATCGCGGGAGGACTGCCCGAGCCGGCGGGCACTACCTGGAAAACGTCCCGGATGAGCTTCACGCCACGGCCTGCGGCGCGTTGGCGGGCGCGCGATGTGGCGGTCTCCAGCCGGAGTGGGATGTGGTCGTGGCTGGCGCTCTGCATCCCACCCGAGGAGCGTGGCGAGGAGCTACCCGTGCACCCCGAATATGCGCGCTGGCTGCCGGCGGTGCAGATCGTGCGCAGCGCGGACACAGCCGAAGCGACGCTCCACCAGCGGGTGATCGCCAAGGCGCTGCAGGACGCCGGCGAGCTTCCGGAGTTGCCGAGTGGCGAGCCGTTTGCAAACGCGCTGACTTACGGAGCGATCCGCGTGAACCACACGGGCTCACTCGACCCGCTGCTCGCCGCGGTCGGCGCCGACACCCTGCGATTGGCGCTCCTGCACGCGGCCTCGCCGGGAACGGCGTTCGCGTGGGACGACCAGCCCCTGCGCCATTGCAACAACTTCCTCCAAGCGCTTCACGGCTACGCCGCGGAGCGCTTGCGGGAGTGGAGCCCCCGGGCGGGCGGCGCCGCCGGAATCGATCGCTCCTACCGGCTGCGCCGCCGCCTCGCCCGCTGGTGTGGGGTGGCGTGCGAGAAGGTCACCGACAGCCTCGAGCGATTGGCGATGCAACGCGCCGCGCACAACGCGATGCGGCTGCTCACGCGGATCGAGGATTTCGAGCAGCGGGCGCTCGCGCTGCGCGGCGGCGAACTGGAGGCGGCTGACCGCGAGGCGATCGTGGCGGCGCTGTTGCTGCTGACGCAGCTACTCGCTCCGCTCACCCCGCACATCGCCGAGGAGCTGTGGTCGCTGGCGGGCAACGACTCACTGGTGAGCGGCGCTCGGTGGCCGGTGCCGGGCGGGCGCTCCGGCTGGGGTCATCCGACCGCCGCCACTCACGCCACCCCCGCGGGCACCGCGCGCAACCGCTCGACCGCGGCGAGCACGGCCTCGCGCGCGTCCTGAGGCTCGAGCACGGCGGCGTCGCCGGCTTCGCGTAGCACCTCGCGCACCAGCCAGCGCACGCCGGCGAAGCTCAGCTCGACCACCACCGAGCCATCCGTGCGCTCCTCCACCACGCGGCGGCTCTCGCGCGCCCAGCGGGCGCGCTCGGGGGATACCCACAGGCGCGCGAGGCGCGACGCCTGCACCTCACCGGTGCGCATCCAGCCCTCGACTTCGGCCGCGGGATCGACCTCGGCGCGCGGCTCGAAGCGCTCCTTGGCGATCTGCGCGCGCCTGATGCGATCCAGGCGGAAGTGGCGCATGCCCTCGCGCTCGGGGTCGAACGAGGCGACATACCAACCCTCGCGCCCGTTGACGAGCGCGTAGGGCTCGACCCGGCGCTGGGAGAACTCGTCCTCGTTCTCCTTGTAGTAGTCGAGCTCGACCAGGCGGTGGGTGGTGATCGCGCGCGAGATCTCCCGCAGCACGTCGGGGTGCTCGCCGCGCCCGTGCGCCACCTGCAGCCCCTGCTCCATCGGGTCGCCCCCCAGCGCACCCACGATCTTCTCGCGGGCGGACGCCAGCGAGCCCTCGGGAATGTGCTCGCCGATCAGGTCGATCGCCGCGATCAGCGCCTTCGCCTCGACCGGCAACAGCCGCGCCGGGCGATCGAAGTTGTCGCTGTAGGGCTCGGGGTCGATCTCCACTTCGCCCTCGTCGTCGAGGATTTCCGCATACAGCACGTACGAGCCGCCGCCGAAGTTGACGACGTTCAGCACCTCGATGTCCTCGCGCAGCTCCTCTTCACTGAGTTGCAGCCGCTCCCGCAGGTCGGCGAGCTTCTCCCGCCGCCCCTCGCGCCCGGCGTGGATCAGGATCCCGGCGAGTGTCACCAGTCGCGCGAAGCGCTCCGGGCGGATCGCCACCTCCACGCGACGCGCGTCCTCGGCGGACCCATCCCCATCGCCCTCGCCGGCGGCGCCCGCATCCTTGCGCCGCCGGGCCTTCGCCGGGTGCGCCTGGGCGCCGCCGCGCGCGCCGGCGGGCCGCTCCGCGTCGCCCTCGGAGTCGCTCAGCGGGCTCTCCGCGTGGCGGCGCTCGAGCAGTTCCAGGCGCCTACCGAGCTCCTCGACCAGTTCGGGGGGGCCGAGCAGGCGGGCGTGCTCCCCCAGGCCGAGCACCCACGAGACGAGCATGCGGGGCGCCGCGTAGGTGGTGAGGAAGATGCGATCGCCCTCCCCCGACCCCTCCTCCTCGGCGGGGCGGATCTCGCCGTAGCGGCCGAAGTGGCGCTCGATCTGCCAGGCGATGCGCTCCGACAACAGGATCTCGGCGACGCCCCGCTCCTCGCCCAGCTGCCACTCCGCGCGGTTGGCGTAAGCGCGCGGGTCGAAGTCGGTGGGGCGCCTGAAGTCGTGCTCGGCCTTGGTCGCATACGCGACTTTGCCACGGATGCGCGAGAGGCGAAAGACACGGATCGCCTTGCGCTCGTGCGAGTAGCCGAGCAGGTAGAACTCGCCCCCTTGAAACAGCAGGTGGTAGGGGTCGACCCGCCTGGCGCCGAGCTCGTCGCGCTCCATCGAGTAGTAATCGAAGGTGACCGTCTTCTGGCGGAAGATCGCGGTCTCGACCTTTGCGAGCCGCGCTGAGAGCTCGTGGCCGCCGGCGGAGGCGGTGATTCCCAGCGCCACCGAGCGCTGCTGCTCCGGCGCCCGCAGCGGGCTGGGGCGACCCCAGGTGATCTGCTGCAGCGCCAGCCGCAGCGGCTCGGCGTAGGCGAACTCGCCGTCGAGCAGGTGCAGCGCGGTCTGCAGCGCCGCGAGCTCCTCGTCGGTGAACTCGATCGCCGGCAGATGGAAGCTCTCCGAGCGCAGCGAGTAGCTCTCCTGCTCGGCCGCCGCTTCCGCCGGGCGGTCGACCGTGAGCTGGATGCCCAGCGATTCGAGCTCCGCGCGATCGGCATAGAAGCGGCGCGCGAACGCGTCCTCGTTCATCGCGCTGTACCCCTCCACGTCTCTGCGGATCTCCAGCGCCGTGACCGGGCGACGCTCGGCCATCAGGTAGGAGATCAGCGAGAGCTGGCGGATCAGCTTCTCTGTGTCCTTCGCCATCCTCCGCCAAAGATAGAACCCGGCGGCGAGACGATGCTCGCGACCCTGGCTCGCGGCGCGCTATTTGCGAGATTCGCCTCGAAATCTGACCGCCCGCGCGGGCGAAGATTGTAGGCCCGCGAGGCTGTCGGCCCCTCGCCAGCGTCCTCGGCACGCGTGCGAGCCGTCGCGATGTGACTACGCGGCCTCGCGCACCTGTGGCTGAAGCTCGTGGCGCGCGGGGAAGTAGGCGGCGGCGGCGAGCGCACGGTCGAGCTCCGACCAGTGCCGGCCAGGTGCCAGCTCCTGCTCGAGGCGGTCGAAGCTGCCGAGCCGCCCGCCGAGATTGTCGATCATGTGCACGAGCGTCGCCTCGCGCGTGCAGGGCACAACCGGGCTGCCGTGCTCGAGCGAGCCGTGATGCGCGAGGATGATGTGCAGCACCGCCCACGCGAGCTGCTCGGGGAAGCCGTCGATCTCCTCGATCTCGCGACGGATGCGGTAATAACCGAGCGCGATCTCGCCGTGCAGGCGTCCGAGGTCGGTGAGGTCGATGCTGCGTGTGTCGTGCGTGTAGGCCTCGAGCTTGCCGATGTCGTGCAGCAGCGCACCCGTCACCGCCACATCGCGGTCGATGCCGGGGAAGGTCGCCGAGATCGCGCTGACCGCCTGCGCCACACCGAGGCAGTGCTCCAGTAGCCCATGCGGGTAGGCCTGGTGGTAGTGCTTGGCGGCGGGCGCCGTCCGATACCCGCTCCACAGCTCCGAGTGCTCGCCGAGAACGCGGTCCAGGAGCCGTCGCAGGTAAGGGTTCTGAACCGTGCTCACCAGCTCGCGCAAGTCGCGTTCCATCTGCCCGGCATCGCGTTGCGGCCCGGCGAGCAGGTCCTCAGGCGCAAAGCTCCCGGGCACCGCCGGCGACAGTCCGCGCAGGTTGATCTGCGGGCCGAAGCGGGGGTGCACCGAGTAGCGGCCGCACACGTGCACCGGCTCGCCGGAGCGCGCCAGCGTCTCCACCTGCGCGAGGTCGTCCCACACCATCGTCGGCACGGCACCTGTGCGATCGCCTAGCAGCAGCCGCAGATAGTCGCCGCCGTCACGGCGCTGGCGGCGCTCGATCTCGCGCACCAGCAGCACCTGGTCGATCTCCACGCCGTCGGTCAGCTCGTTGATGAGCACGGCTCTGAAGGTAGAGCGCACCCCGGACGGCATGGCGCAGGTTGGCCCCCCGTCAGTAGCAGAAGTCGTGCGGGTCGCGAGCGCCCTCGTGGGAGCGCGCAACGGTCTGCCCTCTCGGTCTGCCCTCTGTTTGTGGTGGTGGTCCCCCGAGGCCAGCCGGGGTCGATGCACGCTGTTGAAACCGGCTACCCAACGCCTTCCACGCGCCAGGCGCCGCCTTCCTTGACGAGCCGCACCGTGCTCGTGCGATTCTTGCCCGACCACGTGCTGCGCACCGTGGCGGTGGCGGTGGCGCCCTTGACGGCGACTTTCTCGACGGTGAGTTCGTAGCTGTCGATCGTGCCGATCTGTCGTTTGAGCGCCTTTGCGCAGGTGTTGCCGTGCGTGCTCAGCCGCGCGCGGGCGGCACGGGAGAAGTCGCTTTCGCAGATCTTCTGCTCGTCGGCGGCGGTGACATCCGACTGCAGGTCGGAGAGGCGCTGCGCCACCGCATGCGCTTCGCCCTTAAAGCTGCTGGTGCTCACCGCGCCGCCGCAGGCGCCGAGGCCGGTCGCGAGCAGCAACGCGGTGAGCGACACGCCCACACGCATGGTTGGCGTCCGCTTGATCACGGCGATCGACATGACGGCAGAGCGTATACGCGCCGCGCCTCCGTTGCCGCCCGGAGACCGCCCGCGGTCGAGGTGTCCGTGGTCCTGCTACGGCTCCAGCCGGTGGGGGCCGCGGTAGAGGAAGGTCACCTCGCGCACGTTCTCCTGTCCCAGCATCTGCATCAGCAGACGGGTGAGGCCGAAACCGAAACCGCCGTGCGGCGGGGCGCCGTAGCGGAAAAAGTCGAGGTAGTACTGGATCGGCTCGATCTCCACGCGCTTCTCGCGCGCCTGTTCGAGCAGCGTCGCCAGGCGGTGCTCGCGCTGGGCGCCGGTGGTGATCTCGATCCCGCGCCACAGCAGGTCGAAGCTCTTGGTCAATCCCGGCCGCTCGGGGTGGCGCATGTGGTAGAAGGGCCGCACCGCGGTCGGGTAGTCGGTGACGAACACGAACTCGTGGCCGCGCTGCTCGGAGACGATCGCACACAGCGCACGCTCGCTCGGCGGGTCGAGGTCCTCGTCGGGGCCCGGCACGTGTCCGTGTCTGTGCTCGCGCAGCAGCGCCTTGGCCGCCTCGATCGAGAGGCGCGGGAATGGCAGGCTCGGCACCACGACCTCGACGCCAAAGGTCTCGCGGATCGCGTCGCCGTGCTCGGCCGCGACGACTCCAAAGACATGCGCCAGCCACGCCTCCTCGAAGGCCATCACATCCTCGTGGGAGTCCACCCAGGCGATCTCCACGTCGACGCTCGTGAACTCGGTGTCATGGCGGGAGGTGAACGACGGGTTGGCGCGGAACACGGGGCCCACCTCGAACACCTTGCCGAAGCCGGCCGCCATCGCCATCTGCTTGTAGAACTGGGGCGACTGGGCGAGGTAGGCGGTACGGTCGAAGTACTCCACCTTGAACAGCTCCGCCCCCGACTCGCTGGCCGAGCCCATGAACTTCGGGCTGTGCAGCTCGATGAAGCCCTCGCTGCGCCAATGCTCGCGCATCGCATGCTCGATCGTGCTCTGCACCTCGAAGATCAGCCGCCGGTCGGGTCGGCGCAGGTCGAGGTAGCGCCAGTCGATGCGCTTGTCGAGCGCCGACTCCGGCGTCACCGGCAGCTCGGGCTCGGCGGGCGCGTCGAGGACGAGCGAGTGCAGGCGCAGCTCGACGCCGCCGAGCTTCACGCGCTCGTCGGCCACCACCTCGCCGGTGAGCGTCACGGCTGACTCCGCCGCGAGCTCCGACAGCAGGTCGTTGAGCTCGCTTGGCGGATCGGCCTTCTCGAGCACCGCCTGCGCGAGCCCCGATTCGTCGCGCACGATCAAGAACTGCATGCGCTTCTGGTCACGCACCGCGTTCACCCACCCGCGCACCCGCACGGTCTCACCCACCTTGCTCGTCAGATCGGCTATCAGGATGCGCTCCACGCGGCGGGATCGTATAGAAGTGCGCACGGTCGTACTGAAAATAAGAGGGGCCGACCGAAGCCGGGAGACACGCGCCTCCGGCGCGAATCCCCGTTTCGGCCAGCCGGCCTGCGGCCGGCTGCGCCACCCTCTAGGCTGCGCTCGACGGTGAGCAGGCGCGAGCAGATCAAGATGGACGCGGAGGAGGTGGCGGCGTTCTTGGAGGAGGAGCGCACGGTCGTGTGCGCCACGCTCGGGCCGCGCGGGTGGCCACACCTG
>DATMMB010000107.1:0-3276 GCA_035569895.1 Solirubrobacteraceae bacterium
GAGGGTTGAATCGATCATGCACGACGAGTTCCGCGTCCAGGTCAAAGCCCAGGCGCCCGGTGAGCTGCTGGACGCGCTGAAGGCCGTCCAGGTCGCCGACGACGCCCGCCGCGAGCAGCAGCGGCTGGCGATCACGCACGAGGGCGAGCACATCTTCATGTACGCCGACTCCGCCGAGGCGGCCGAGCAGGCGCGCGAAGTGGTGGCGCAGGCGATGGCCGAGCATGCGATCGCCGGTGAGGTGAGCGTCATGCGCTGGCATCCGCTGGAGGAGCGCTGGGAGGACGCCGCGGCGCCGCTGCCCGCCACCGACGCCGAGCGCGCCGCCGAGCACGGGCGCCTGGAGGAGATCGAGACCGAGGAGTCCGAGCAGCTGGGCGAACCCGAGTGGGAGGTATACGTGACGCTGCCCACCCACCACGACGCGCGCGCCTTTGCCGCTCGCCTGCGCGGCGAGGGGATCCCCACCAAGCAGCTGTGGCACCACCTGCTGGTCGGCGCCAACGACGAGGATGACGCCGCCGCGCTCGCCGGGCGCCTGCGTGCCGAGGCGCCCGCGGGCAGTCAGATCCACGCGCAGGGCAACGGGATGGAGTACTGGCGGATGCTGCACCCCTACGCCTACCTCGGCGGGATCGGCAACTGAAGGGGGTGTTCTGGTAGGCAGCGCCACATGTGGCGCTGCTCCGGCCGCACATGTGCGGCCGGCCGGCCGGCGCATGCGCCGGCCGTGACGCGCCGCATGCGGCGCGTCGGGCAGGCCGCATGCGGCCTGCCCTGGAGCGGCCACATGTGGCCGCTCCAGCAGCCGCACATGTGCGGCTGCCCGGACCGTGCATGCACGGTCCGGGACCTCTCTCTTTAGCACCTTTACACTCAACCGCGCATGCACCCGCTGGAGGACACCACCCGCTTCGAGCCCGCCGAGGTCGAGCCGCGGATCTTCGCGCGGTGGCTCGACAGCGGGCTGTTTCACCCCGAGCCCGAGGGCGAGGCGGGCGAGAGCTACTCGATCGCGATCCCTCCGCCCAACATCACCGGGTCGCTGCACATGGGCCACGCGCTGAACGGCTCGATCCAGGACGTCTTGATCCGCCGCCACCGGATGGCGGGGCGGCGCACAAAGTGGATCCTCGGCACCGACCACGCTGGCATCGCCACGCAGGCGCAGGTCGAGCGAGCGCTGCGCGCCGAGGGCACCTCCCGCCAGGAGCTCGGGCGCGAGGGCTTCGAACGCCGCGTGTGGGAGTGGCGCGAGCATTACGGCCACACGATCGTCGAGCAGCTCAAGCGCATCGGCGCCTCCTGCGACTACGCCGAAGAGCGTTTCACGCTCGACGACGCCTACCACCGGGCGGTGGTCGAGGTGTTCGTGGCGCTCTACCACCAGGGGCTCATCTACCGCGACCGCTACATCGTTAACTGGGACCCCGGCAGCCATTCGGCGATTTCCGATCTCGAGGTCGAGCAGCGCCGCGAGCGCGACACGCTCTACTCGATCCGCTACGACCTCGTCGAGGGTGGCGCAGCCTGCCAAGGGCCGGCGGGCCGGGCCCCTCGTGCTTCAGATGGCGGCGGCAGCGTGACGATCGCCACCGTGCGCCCGGAGACGATGCTCGGCGACACCGCCGTCGCCGTGCACCCCGACGACGAGCGCTACCGCGCGCTTGCAGGGCGCACGGCGATCCTGCCGCTGGTTGGGCGCCACCTGCCGGTGATCGCCGACGACTATGTGCGGATGGAGTTCGGCACCGGCCAGCTGAAGGTCACCCCCGCGCACGATCCCAACGACTTTGAGATCGGCCGCCGCCACGATCTGGAGCAGGTGTCGGTGATCGGCGAGGACGGGCGCATGTCCGCCGAGGCCGGCGAGCGCTTCGCGGGGATGACCGTCATGGACGCGCGGGCGGCAGTCGTGGAGGCGTTGCGCGGGGAGGGGCGGATCGTCGCTGAAGAGGAGTACGAGCACGAAGTGCCCTACTCCCACCGCTCCGGCGAGCGGATCGAGCCGTTGATCTCGCTGCAGTGGTTCATGCACATGAACGAGCTCGCTGCGCCGGCGATCGACGCCGTGCGCGACGGGCGCGTGCGGATCGTCCCCGACAACCACCGCCGCGTATACCTGGAGTGGATGGAGAACATCCGCCCGTGGTGCATCTCCCGCCAGCTGTGGTGGGGGCACCGGCTGCCGGTGTACTACTGCGCCACCTGCGGCCACGTCCACGTCGCCGCCAGCGCGCCGGAGCGCTGCGCGCAGTGCGGCGGGGAGCCGCGCCAGGACGAGGACGTGCTCGATACCTGGTTCTCCTCCGCGCTGTGGCCATTCGCGACGCTCGGTTGGCCGCAGCACACCCCGCAGCTACGCGCGTTCTACCCCACCTCGGTGCTCTCCACTGCGCGCGACATCCTCTTCCTGTGGGTCGCTCGCATGATCATGATGGGCCTGCGCTTCACCGGGGAGGTCCCTTTCGCCGAGGTCTACATCCACTCCGTGATCCAGGCTCCCGACGGGCGGCGCATGTCGAAGTCGCTCGGCACCGGCATCGATCCCCTGGATGAGATCGACCGCCACGGCGCCGACGCCGTGCGCTTCGGGCTGCTCGCGATGTCCTCCTCCCAGGACGTGCGCTACTCCGCGGAGAAGGTGCGCCAGGGGCAGGCGCTCGCCAACAAGCTGTTCAACGCCACCCGCTTCGCGCTGCTGCGGATCGCCAGCATGCGTGGAAGCCCCACCCATCCGGTCGCGCTGGATGCGATCGAGCCCGGGTGGGCGGGACCTAGACCCCGCGCGATCGAGGACCGCTGGATCCTCTCGCGTCTGCAGGAGATCGTCGCCGACACCGCCGCGCGAATCGACGACTACGACTTCTCGCACGCCGCGCTCGGGCTGTACGACTTCGTTTACGCCGAGCTGTGCGATTGGTATCTGGAGATCGTCAAGCCGCGTTTGGCGGGCGAGCCCCGGGGCGGGGCGGCGCAGGGCGGCGCGGGCGACAGGGAGGCGCGCGTGAGGACAGGCTCCGCGAACGCCAACCAGGCGGCATCGGTCGAGCGGAACGACCGCGAGGCGCTCGCGGCGACGCTCCTGTACGTGCTTCGCACCACCGTGGCACTAGCACACCCCGTGATCCCGTTCGTCACCGAGGAGCTGTGGTCGCACCTCGACAGCTCGGGCGGGCTGCTGGCCGGCTGTCCCTACCCGCGCGCCGACACGTCCTTGATCGACCGCGACGCGGAGATCGAGCTCGAGCGCGCGATCGAGGCGGTGGCGCTCAT
>DATMMB010000108.1:0-4287 GCA_035569895.1 Solirubrobacteraceae bacterium
GCGCACCAATGGACGCGACCCGCGCGCCGACCTCTTCGGGCAAGTTGCCTCGCGCGCGGGACGCACGTTCTGGTTGAACCCGGAGCCGCGCCTGTACTGGAACTACGGCGACTCGGTGATCGCCGCCTACGAGCAATATTGCACCGCGTTCGAGTGCTGGACCACCGCGCAGCTGGAGGAGTTCGTACGGGCTTTGGCGCGGCCGGAGCTGACCTCACAGGCCGCCCGATAGCATCGACGCATGCGCGATTTCCTGCAGGCGCTCGCCGCCCGCGTCGTCGTGTACGACGGCGGCATGGGGGCGACGCTCGAGCAGTTCGACCTCACCGCCGAGGATTACGGGGGGCTGCCCGGCAAGTGCCACGAGGCGCTTGTGCTGAATCGCCCCGACGTGATCGAGGGGGTGCACGCCTCGATGCTCGACGCCGGCGCGGAGGTGGTCGAGACCGACACCTTCCAGGCCTCGCGGATCAAGCTCGGCGAGTGGGGGCTCGCCGAGCACACCGTCGAGATCAACACCAAGGCGGCCGAGATCGCGCGGAAAGCCGCCGGCGAGCACCGCTTCGTCGCCGGCTCGATCGGCCCCACCGGGCACCTGCCCGCCTCCGAGGACCCGACGCTCGGGCAGATCCGCTTCGGCGAGCTGGTGGAGGTGTTCGCCGAGCAGGCCGCCGGCCTGATCGACGGCGGCGCCGACCTGCTGATCATCGAGACCGCCCAGGACATCCTCGAGGTGAAGGCCGCGGTGTTCGGCGCGCGCGCGGCGTTCGCCACCACCGGGCGCACGCTGCCGATCCACGCCTCCGTGTCGCTGCTGCCCAACGGCGGCAAGATGCTGCTCGGCACCGACATCGCCGCGGTGCTGACGACGCTCGACGCGCTGCGGGTCGAGGTGATCGGGCTCAACTGCTCCACCGGCCCGGAGGACATGCGCGACGCGATCCGCTTCCTCGGCGAGCACTCCCCGGTGCCGGTCGCGTGCATCCCCAACGCCGGGCTGCCGCTGCAGGGCCCCGACGGCGAGACGATCTTCCCCGAGAAGCCCACGCCGCTGGCGCGCGCGCTCGCCGAGTTCGTCGCGCGCTACGGCGTGCGCATCGTCGGCGGCTGCTGCGGCACCACGCCCGCGCACATCGCCGCGATCGTCGCCGCCGTCGGCGAGCTCACCGCGGGCGGGCGCGCGCCGCGGAGGGGGGCGGTCGCGCCGGGGGTCTCGCGCGGCGACGTACAGGCGTCCTCGCCGGGCGCCGTCATCCCCGCGGCCGGCACACCCGACATCCAGCGCGAGGTCGGGCGGGCATCCTCCCCCTCTTCCTCCCCTCCCTTCCCGCTGCTCTCCTCGATGATGACGGCCACGCCGCTGGTGCAGGAGCCGCGTCCGACGATGGTCGGCGAGCGCGTCAACTCGCAGGGCTCGCGCAAGGCCAAGGAGCTGCTGCTCGCCGACGACTACGACGGCCTCGTGCAGATCGCCGAGGACCAGGTCACCGGCGGGGCGCACGTGCTCGACCTGTGCGTGGCGCTCACCGAGCGCACCGACGAGGACGAGCAGATGCGCCTGCTCGCCAAGAAGGTCTCGCTCACCCAGCCCGCGCCGATCCAGATCGACTCCACCGAGCCGGAGGTGATCGAACGCGCGCTCGAGCAGATCCCCGGCCGGGCGATCGTCAACTCCGTCAACCTCGAGGCCGGGCGCGCCAAGCTCGACCGCGTGCTGCCCGCCGTGCTCGCGCACGGCGCCGCTCTGATCGCGCTCACGATCGACGAGGTCGGCATGGCCAAGACGGCGGCTCGCAAGGTCGAGGTCGCCAAGCGCATCCGCGACCTCTGCTGCGAGGAGCACGGCCTCGACCCGCGGCTGCTGATCTTCGACTGCCTCACGTTCACGCTCACCACCGGCGATGAGGAGTGGCGGCCGTCCGCCGTGGAGACGATCGCCGGGATCAAAGCGATCAAGGAGCAGATCCCCGGCGTCAACACCTCGCTGGGCGTCTCCAACGTCTCCTTCGGCGTCTCCCCGCCCGCGCGCGCCGTGCTCAACTCGGTGTTCCTGCACCACTGCGTCCAGGCCGGGCTCGACCTGGCGATGGTCAACCCCAACCACATCACGCCCTACGCCGAGATCCCCGATGGGGAGCGGGCATTGGCCGACGACCTCGTGTTCAACCGCCGCGCGGACGCACTGGAGCGCTTCATCGCGCACTTCGAGTCGAGGGGGGAGGAGGAGGGGGATGCCCGCCCGTCGAACGATCCCACCGCGGGGATGGAGCCGGAGGAGGCCCTTCGCTTTCACATCTTGCGCCGGCGCAAGGAGAGCGTGGAGGATTGGATCGATCGCAGCGTGGAGAAGATCGGCGCGGTGCCCACGCTCAACGAGGTGCTGCTGCCGGCGATGAAAGAGGTCGGCGACAAATTCGGCGCGGGCGAGCTGATCCTCCCGTTCGTGCTGCAGTCCGCGGAAGTGATGAAGCGCGCGGTGGCGCAGCTGGAGAAATACCTCGACAAGATCGAGGGTTACACGAAGGGCACAGTCGTGCTCGCCACCGTGTTCGGTGACGTGCACGACATCGGCAAGTCGCTCGTCAACACGATCCTCACCAACAATGGGTACACGGTCGTCGACCTCGGCAAGCAGGTGCCGATCCAGACGATCCTCGACGCCGCCCGCGAGCACGACGCCACCGCGATCGGCCTCTCCGCGCTGCTCGTCTCCACCTCCAAGCAGATGCCCGCGTGCATCGCCGAGCTGCACGCCAAACACCTCCCCTATCCCGTTTTGATAGGAGGCGCGGCGATCAACCGCGCGTTCGGCTACCGCGCGCTCTACCCCGGCGGCAAAGAGTCCGAGGAGGTGTACGAGCCGGGCGTGTTCTACTGCAAGGACGCCTTCGAGGGGCTCGCCGTGATGGACCAGCTGATCGCCTCCGATGCCCGCGCCGCGCTCGTGCAAAAGCTGCTCGCCGGCGCCGCCGAGCTCCGCGCCAAAGGGGAGGCGCCTGTTGAGGAGCTCAACTTCGCCGACGACTCCGTGCGCTCCGCCGCGCGCACCGACGCGCCCGTCCCGGTGCCGCCGTTTTGGGGGGTGCGCGAGATCCCCGTCGATCTCGACGCCGTGTACTCCCACCTCGACACCCACGTGCTCTTCAAGCTCCACTGGGGCGGCAAGGGCGTCAAAGGCGAGGCGTGGCGGGAGCTTTTGGCGAGCGACTTCCGCCCGCGGTTGGAGCGGATGTGGAACGAGCAAACCTATCTGCACCCGCGCGCGCTGCTCGGCTTCTTTCCCTGCTACGCGCTCGGCAACGCGATCGTGGTGCTGGATCCCGACGACCACACGAAGGAGCTGACCCGGTTCGTGTGCCCCCGCCAGCCGAAGGGCGACCGGCTCTGCCTCGCCGACTTCTTCCGCCCGGCGATCGACGGCCAGCCTCCGGAGGAGCTGGACGTGATCGCCGTGCAGGCGGTGACGGTCGGCGGCGAGGTCACCGAGCTGATGGCGAAGCTCGAGTCAGACGGCGAGTTCGCCGAGCAGCTGTTCGTGCACGGTCTCGGCGTGCAAACGGCCGAGGGGCTCGCCGAGTGGCTGCACGCCGAGGTGCGCACGATGCTGGGCATCCCCGCCACCCAGGGCCGGCGCTACTCGTGGGGCTACCCCGCCGTCCCGGAGCAGTCCGAGCACCTGAAGGTCGAGCGGCTGCTCGGGCTGTCCCAGATCGGCATGTCGATCACCGACGGCTATGCGCCCCTGCCCGAGCAGTCCACGCTCGCGCTCGTCGCCCACCACCCGCAGGCGATCTACTTCGGCACCCGCCAGGGGCGCCTGCTGGAGAACGGCTCGCCCGACGACGTGATCAAGGGCTCAACCCGCGATCCATCGCTGCATCGCTCGCGGGCAACGCCGGCAACCTGACGGGGGTGGCGTGCAGCGTGCGCAGGCGCACCTCGCGCCAGGAAAGGCCTTCGTTGACGAGCGCCGGCACGCCCATGATCACGGCGGTGGCGAGCTCCACCGCCTGCAGCACGATCCCGTAGGCAACCGCGTCGGGGACGGAGACGTGGTAGGCGCCGGCGAGCACCGCCACGCAGGCGGCCTGAAAGACGCCGACGTTCGCCGGGGTGGCGGGCACGACGGCGGTGACGTTCACGGCGAACAGCACCCCCGCGGCGCCGGCGATGCCGACGCGGGTGTCGAGGCCGAGCGCCATCAGCAGCAGCCAGCAGGCGGCGCACTGCAGCGCCCACGCCGACAGCTGCACCGCGGTGGCCAGCGCGGCGGAGCGCGGCTGGCGG
>DATMMB010000109.1:0-3867 GCA_035569895.1 Solirubrobacteraceae bacterium
CTCTACAAGCTCAAGCAGGGCTCGCGCGAGCGCTACATCGAGAAGGAGTCGGAGTTGGAGGAGATTCTGCTGGCCGACAAGTGGGAGAAGCTGCAGGTCGCCGACCGCCACGCCGCCCAGTTCAAGCTCACCGAAGCGCGCTGGCAGCGCTTCACGCGGCTGCTCAAGCAATATGAAGGGTGGGCCTCCTCACTGCGCGCCGCCCACGGCCACGACATGGTGCAGTTCCTCGAGGAGTCCGCGCTGCTCGGCGAGCGCGTGCAGAGCGCCGAGCGGGCGATACAACTGCTCTCGCGCGAGGGGCTGGAGGGCGAGACGCACGCCACCGAGCTGCAGGAGGTCGATCTGCTGGAGCTGCGCGTCAAGGCGGTGGAAACCCGCACCGGTCTCGCCCGCACCCACCGCATTCCGCGCACCATGTTCGACTCCCAGGAGTACTGCCAGCTGACGGCCGTCCACCAGCAGCTGGCCGAGCTGGCCGGCACGCCCGCGTTCGAGGTGCGCCTCGGCGACACCCGTGAGCAGGCAGCCTCCTTTGAGGCGCTGCGCCAGGCGGTGCTGAGCGTCGCCCAGAAGGGCGTCAAACTGCAGCGCTTCAAGGGTCTCGGCGAGATGAACGCCGAGCAGCTCGGCGAAACCACGATGTCGCAACAGACCCGCACCCTGGCGCAGGTCACGATCGAGGACGCCGCCGCCGCCGACCGCATCTTCTCGATGCTGATGGGCGACCAGGTCGAGCCGCGGAGGGCGTTTATCGAGGATAACGCCCGCGCCGTCGTCAACTTGGATGTGTAGGGGGTGAGGGATGGCGAGTGCTGACGTCATAGGCGGCGGCAACATCGAGCCGCGCGCGCTCGAGGAGGAGATGCGCACGGCCTACCTCGACTACGCGATGTCGGTGATCGTCGGCCGCGCGCTGCCCGACGTGCGCGATGGGCTGAAGCCGGTGCACCGTCGTGTGCTGTACGCGATGAACGAGCTGGGGCTGGGGCCCACCCGTTCCTACTCCAAGTGCGCGCTGATCGTCGGCGAGGTCATGGGCAAGTACCACCCGCACGGGGACTCCGCGATCTACGACACGCTCGTGCGGATGGCCCAGGAGTTCTCAATGCGCAACGAGCTCGTCGACGGCCAGGGCAACTTCGGCTCGATCGACGATGACCCGGCCGCGGCGATGCGCTACACCGAGGCGCGGCTGGCGCGGATCGCCACCGAGATGCTGCGCGACCTCGACATGGACACGGTCGACTTCGCGCCCAACTACGACGGGTCCAAGCGCGAACCGCTGGTGCTGCCGGCGCGCTTCCCCAACCTGCTCGTCAACGGCTCCTCGGGGATCGCGGTGGGGATGGCGACCAACATCCCCCCGCACAACCTCGGCGAGGTGATCGACGCGACGATCGCCTACATCGACGACCCCGACCTCGAGGTGGAGGGCCTGATGGCGCACATCAAGGGCCCCGACTTCCCCACCGGCGGGATCATCCTCGGGCGCTCCGGCATCAAAGACGCCTACGAGACCGGCAAAGGCCGCGTGCGCGTGCAGGCGAAGGCGCACGTGGAGCCGCTCAAACAGGGCAAAGAGGCGATCGTGGTCACGGAGCTGCCGTTCATGGTGAAAAAGGGCGGCGAGGGCGGCTTGATCCAGAAAGTCGCCGATCTGGTGAAAGAGGGACGGATCACCGAGATCGCCAACATCGAGGACTTCACCGACAAACGCGGGATGCGGGTCGTGATCGAGCTCAAGCGCGACGCGATTCCCAAGGTGGTGCTCAACAAGCTCTACAAGCACACCCCGATGCAGTCCACGTTCGGGGTGAACATGGTGGCGCTGGTGGACAACGTCCCTCGTACGCTCGATCTGCGCGCGGTGATCCACAACTACGTGGCCCACCAGCGCGACGTGATCGTGCGCCGCACCAAGCACGAGCTGTCGGAGAAGGAGGCGCGCGCACACATCCTCCAGGGGCTGTTGATCGCGCTGGAGAACCTCGACGCGATCATCGAGCTGATCCGCGCCGCCCGCGACCGCGACGCCGCGCGCGAGCAGCTGGTGGAGCGCTTCATGCTCTCGCACATCCAGGCCAGCGCGATCCTCGACCTGCGCCTCTCCCAGCTGACGGCGCTCGAGGCCGACTCGATCAAGCAGGAGCACGCCGATGTCACCGAGCGGATCGTGGAGCTGCGCGCGATCCTCGGCGACGAGGGCCGCGTGCTGGCGGTGATCAAGGAGGAGCTGAGCGAGATCCGCGAGCGCTTCGCCGACGAGCGGCGCACCGAGATCACCCACGCGGAGGGCGAAATCGACATCGAGGACCTGATCGCCGACCAGCAGATGGTGATCACGATCACCCGCACCGGCTACATCAAGTCGCTGCCGCTGGCCACCTACCGCCAGCAGCACCGGGGCGGGCGCGGCGTGACGGGGATGGACATGAAGGACGGCGACTTTATCGAGCACCTGTTCGTGTGCTCGTCACACGACTATCTGCTGTTCTTTTCCAACCGCGGCAAGGTGTACCGCTCTAAGGTGTACGAGCTGCCGGAGGCCTCGCGCACCGCCAAGGGCCGGGCGCTCGTGAACGTGCTGCCGCTGCGCGAAGGCGAGCGCGTGCAGTCGGTGCTGGCCACCCGCGACTACGGGGAGGGCGCCTATCTGGTGTTCGCCACCCGTCAGGGAGTCGTCAAGAAGACCGCGTTCCAGGCGTACAACACGCCGATCAACGCCGACGGCATCATCGCCATCAAAATCCGCGACGACGACGAGCTGGTGGCAGTGCGCCGCACCAGCGGCGAGGATGACATCTTGATGGTGTCGCGCTCCGGCCAGGCGGCGCGCTTCCAGGAGTCCCAAGCGCGCGCGATGGGCCGCGACACCTCCGGCGTGCGCGGCATGAACGTCTCCCAGGAGGGCAACTACGTGCTGGCGATGGACGTCGCCCGCGACGACCAGGAACTGCTGGTGGTGACCGAGAACGGCTACGGCAAGCGCACGCCGATCTCGGACTACCCGCGCAAGAACCGCGGCGCGATGGGCGTCAAGACGATCGCGCTCACCGACCGCAAGGGCGCGCTCGCGGGCGCGCTGGTGGTGCGCGAGCACGAGGAGCTGGTGTTCATCTCCACCGGCGGCATGGTGCAGCGCACCTCGGTGAAGGGCATCAGCCGCTACGGCCGCGCTTCGCAGGGGGTGCGGTTGATGAACCTCAAGGGCGACGACACTGTCAGCGCCGTCGCGCTGGTGGTGGAGAGCGAGGAGGACGACTCCGGCGCGCCAGAGGCGTCCTTGCCCGACGACGCCTCCGAGCTCACGCCGTCACCCGGTGACGGCGACGGCGACGGCGACGGCGACGGCGAAACTCCCTAGTAGCACTTGCGTGACGTCATGTGCGTCCGCTACTCTGGCGAGACCAGAGAAAGGAGGTGGTCCGTACGTCTAGTGACAGTTCTTGCGGGACCCTGGAGGTGACCGGCCGCTAGGTCGGCAGGCTGGACCGCGTAGCGGAATCCAACCCGGGACACCCCGAGACGGCAGCCGGACCTGGTCCCCCCGGTGCTGGCCGAGCAGTCGATCCCGTCGATCGACGAGCGGCATGCCGTCCTCGGATTTTCCAGTCAGAGCAGCACGCGAAGGGCGTCCGCGGTCGGGGCGCCCTTCGTTGTCTTTCGCTTGAACGACCCGCCGCATGCGGCGGGTCGGCAGGGCCGCATGCGGCCCTGCCCCGACCGTGCATGCACGGTCGGAACGACGCCGCACATGTGCGGCGTCGCAGCGGGCGCATGCGCCCGCTGACCAGCACCGCCTACGCCGCTTGGGGCAAGTATTGGCGCCAGGCGGCGGGGATCGACGGCGAGGCGACGTGGATG
>DATMMB010000110.1:0-3479 GCA_035569895.1 Solirubrobacteraceae bacterium
ACCACCCGCCGTGAGCCCTCCTCGACGGTGCCGGCGAGCAACGCGTCGAGGCCCATCCGGTGGGCAGTTTGCACGACGCGCTCGCCGCCGCCGCCGCCGCAGTAGACGGCGAAGCCGGCGCCCATGTTGAGTGTGCTGTGCGCCGCAGTCGCATCCATCCCGGCCCGCGCGGCGAGGAAGGCCAGTACCGGTGGCACCGCGGGAAGCGCATGGATGCGGTAGGTGAGCTGGCGCTGCGGGCGCATCAGCTTGAGCAGCCCGTGGCCGGTGATGTGGGAGAGGTAGGTGAGCGTCACGCGCCCATCCGCCAGCAGTTGTCGCACCAGCTCTACATAGAGCACGCTGGGCGCCAGCAGCGCCTCGCCGAACACCGACCCGTCCGGCAGTGCGGTCTGCAGCCCATCAGGCAGGGACGCGGCGACCCGCCGCGCCAGCGATGCGCCGTTGGCGTGCAAACCGCTTGAGGCGACCAGCACGATCTCATCGCCTGGCGCCAGCTCCTCTCCGAGCAGCGGCTCGCCCGGCGGTGGCACGAAGCCGAGCGCGCTGCCGGCCAGCTCAATCTCCGCGGGGGCCAGCAGATCGACGAGTGAGGGCGACTCGCCGCCGCCCCACGCGCACCGGGCGTCCTCGCACGCTCGCCGCCACCCCGCCAAGAGCGCGGCAGCGCGCTCGGCGTGCTCATACCAGGCGCTGGAGCCGGTGGCGAAGTAGGCGTTGACGACGAGCGGCAGCGCGCCCACGCAGATGAGGTCATTGAGCACGGCCGCCACCGTGTCGTAGGCGACATGGTCGAAGCGGTTGACGCCCGCCAGCTCGTGGTATTCGCGAGCGACGATCGACTTGGTGCCGAGCGTCTCGAGCACGAACGCCAGCGTGCTGCCGGCGAAGCGCAGCACGAACGCCGGCTCGCCGCGTGAGGCGTCCACCGCGCGCGCGCCAGCGGCATCCAACCAGTGCGAGGTGGCGAGCGCCTCCGCCAAGGCCCGGCGCTTGCCGGCGTCCAGCACCGCGTAGTCGACGCCGGCCTCGCGGTAGGCGCTGTGTGGGTCGGAGTCGGACATCGCATTGGAGCCTATCCGTGCCGGTCCGCGCAGAGCGCGCTCAGCCGTGTCCGCGGATCAAACAGGTGGTCGCCAGCCAGCTGCCGGGCTCGCCGGCGGGCGTCAGCGGGAAGGCCAGATCCTCGTGCAGCGCCCACATAGATGTTTGTATATTGGTGTCAACCCAAGTGGGAGCCCAGCGGGTGAGGTCGGCCTCCTCGAACGTGTGCCGCAGCGCCTCGCTAACGGCATCCAGCCCCGGCGTGCGGATTCTGTTGCGCTTGCGAAAGCGCACCACGCAATGCTCGGAGGCGATTACCTCTGAGACCTCGGGATGGTCGGCGCGGGCAACGCGGATACGCACCCCTACACGGTATTACTCGGCGCGACTGAACTCGGCGATCGCCACCGCCAGCATCACCAGGCCCAGCAGCGCGATCACGGCGGCCTCTAAGATGCTGGGGACGTGCCAGCCGAACCAGGTGACGCCCGGCGCGAGCGCGTGGCGGGCCGCTGCTGGAATGTCGAGATGGGCGAAGATCGCGCGGCGCATGGGGTCGACGGCGTATGTGAGTGGGTCGAGGCGGTTGAGGATCGCCAGCCAGCGGGGGAGGTTGGCGACCGAGAACATCGCGCCGGAGATGAAGAACATCGGCATGATCGCCATTTGCATCAGCGCCATGAACGACTGCATCTGGGTGATCCGCGCGGCGGCCATCATCCCGAAGGCGGTGATCGCGAACGCCAGCAGCACCATCAGCGCGAACAGCTCCGCCATCAACCCGAGCGAGTAGGGGACTTCGACGAGGCCGGCGATCGCCAGCACGATCACCCCCTGGAAGGCGGCGACGGTGGCGCCGCCGAAGCACTTGCCGAGCACGATCGAGGAGCGCCGTACCGGGGCGACCATCATCTCGCGCAGGAAGCCGAACTCGCGGTCCCACACGATCGAGGCGGCGGAGAACATGGCGGTGAACATCACCGCCATGCACAGCACTCCGGGATAGATGAAGGTTTTGAAGTTGACTCCGTGCGTGCTCGCCGACACCAGCGAGGAGAGCCCGGTGCCGAGCACGAACAAAAACAGGAACGGTTGCACCAGCGAGGTGATGATCCGCAGGCGATCGCGCGAAAAGCGGATCAGCTCGCGCCGCCACACCACCCTGATCGCGCGCAGCTCACCGGCGAGGCTGCGCGCGGGGACGCGCACCCCGGCGATTTGGTGGGGGAGGGGCGCCTGGGTGGGGGCGGTCTCGGTGGTCGCCATCAGCGGGCCATCATGCGCGCGACGTTGCGCATGTGATCGGTGGATGTGGCCTCGGCGTCGCGGATGGTGGTGCCGGTGTAGGACATGAACACGTCGTCCAGCGACGGGCGGGAGACCGAGACCGAGCGGATCGGCTGGCCGAGCTCGGCGAACAGGCGGGGCACGAACTGCTCGCCGTCGGGGACGCCGAAGGTGACGGCGCCCTCGGCGATGGTGGCCTCGATGTCGAAGCGCTCTCGCAGGGCGGCGATCGCGGCCTGATCGTCGGGAGTCTGGATCTGAACGCGGTCCTTGCCCACGCTCGCCTTCAGCGCTTCGGGGGTGTCCAGCACGATGATCCGCCCTTGGTCCATGATCGCGATGCGGTCGCAGTACTCGGCCTCGTCCATGTAGTGGGTGGTGAGGAAGATCGTGATGTCCTCGCGCTGCTTGAGCTCGGCGATGTAGCTCCAGATCGAGCTGCGTGTCTGCGGGTCCAGACCGACGGTGGGCTCGTCGAGGAACAGCACGCGCGGGGAGTGCAGCAGCCCGCGCGCGATCTCCAGGCGCCGCTTCATGCCGCCGGAGAAGGTGCCGACGAGGCTTTTGCGCCGCTCCCACAGCCCCACCATCTCCATCACCTGCTGCATGCGGGGCGCGACGCTCTCGCGCGGCACGCCGTACAACTCGGCGTGCAGGCGCAGGTTCTGCTCGGCGGTGAGGTAGCCGTCGAGCGTGGTGTCCTGGAACACCAGCCCGATGTTGCGGCGCACCGCGTCGCGTTCGCCGACGACGTCGTGGCCGGCCACCAGCGCCCCGCCGCCGGTGGGGCGCACGAGCGTGCACAGCATGTTGATCGTGGTCGACTTGCCGGCGCCGTTGGGCCCGAGGAAGCCGAACACCTCCGAGCGCGCCACCTCGAAGTCGATCGCGCGCACCGCCTCGATCTCGCCGTAGCGCTTGGTCAGGCCCGCCACGGTGATCGCCGGCTGCGTCCGGTGCCCGTTGCCGTCCGCCTCGACCGCCGCGCCCGTTGGATTCTGAGCTGCCAAGGTTCTGCCTCCTCGCGGTTCTCTAGTGAGCCTAGACGCCGGCGGGCCGCCCGCCGGATACGGCAGCGTGTGCCGATCGCGGCGGGCGGGGTCCCCATACTCACTCGTCGGCCGGCTCGTCCTCGGCCGCCAGGATCG
>DATMMB010000111.1:0-5372 GCA_035569895.1 Solirubrobacteraceae bacterium
CCCCCGGCCGCGGAGCGCGCGGATTGCCCTCGCTCCACCTCCGCCCTACGGGCTCCGGCTCCGCGAGAGCAATCCGGGACCACACCGCCAAGAAAAACAAGAGGAACCCAGGCAAGGGGAATAACCCCTCTCCGCCAGTTCTCTGAGCTTTCGGCGTAGGTCGCCGACCGTGGGCGCCACGGCGCCACCACGAGCGCGAGCCTCTGCGCGTTTGCGCGCCGTCCCTGCGGCAAGCGTCTGCCGGGCGCGCGATCTCGATCTGAGCGCGGTGCGTCCTCGACCGCCGCGGCGGTGCCTCGCCGACCCCATCTCCACACCGCGCCCGGCTGCGGCCGGAGCGCTTGACATCACAACCCGTGTTTGGCAGCGACTGCGCACACAACCGAAAGGAGGGACACATGTCCCCGCAGGAAGCCAACCCCGAAGCGAATCCGTCCACCCTCGACCCGACCGCGCCCTTCGGGCGCGGTGCCCAGCCGCTTGCGCACCTCGCCGAAGGCCTGCTCGCCGCTGCGCTGCACGTCGCGCTCGGCGTGCTGCTGGGGCTCGCCGCGGCGCACCTGATGCGCCGTCGTCATCTGCACTGGAGTTGGGCGGCCGGCGCGTGGGCGCTGGCGGTGCTCGCCCGCGGCGCGCTCGGGGGCGCCGCGCTGACGCTCGGCGTCGCGACGCTCCTCGCGTCCGCGCGCGGGCGACGCTGGCACGGCGAAGATCTCCACGCCGGCGCCGACCTCGCGGCGATCGCGGCGGAGCGCACCACGCTCCTGGACGGTGTGCGCGCAGGCCATCGTGCCGTGCGCGGCTGGCTGTCGAACGTGGACGCGGCGCGGGGCGCCGAGCAGTGCCCGTGGCGCGGCGGTTGGCTGCGCGTCGGCACCGACCGGCGGGAGCGCGGGGTGTCGATCGAGCTGGGCGACGACGACGGCGGCGGCGCTCACACACTCGTGGCGGGCGCCACCGGTGCGGGCAAGACGTTCACGCAGGCGTGGATCGCCACGCAGGCGATCGCGCACGGCATGTCGGCGATCGTCGTCGACCCGAAGGGCGACGCCGGGCTGCGCGAGCGTTTGCGGCACGCCGCCCGCGCCGCCGACCGGCCGTTTCGCGTGTGGACGCCGGAAGGCCCATCGATCTACAACCCGCTCGCGCGCGGCGGCGCCACCGAGATCGCCGACAAGGCGCTCGCCGGCGAGCGCTTCACCGAGCCCCACTACCAACGCCAGGCGCAGCGCTACCTCGGGCACGCCGTCCGCGCCCTGCGCGCCCGCGGCGTCGAGGTCAGCATCGGTGCGCTCGTGCGGGTGCTCGACCCCGAGCAGCTCGAGCTGTTGGCGCGCGAGCTCGACTCACACGAGGAGGCGCAGGCCGTGCACGCCTATCTGGACTCGCTCACCCCCCGCCAGCGGGGCGAGCTGGGGGGAGTGCGCGACCGGCTGGCGATCATGGCGGAGTCGGACGTGGGGCGGTGGCTCGATCCCGGCACGCCCGGCGCGGAGCCCGTCGAGCTGCTGGAGGCGGCGCGCGGCGGCGCCGTGGTGTACTTCGGCCTCGACGCCGACCGCCGGCCGCTGCTCGGGCAGATGCTGGGCGCGGCGATCGTGCAGGACGTGCAGAGCGTCGTCGCCGCGCTGCAGCGGCGTCCCGCGCGCTGCCTGGTGGCGATCGACGAGTTCTCCGCGCTCGCCGCCGACCGCGTCGCCGGCCTGTTCGCGCGCGCCCGCTCGGCCGGCGTCAGCCTGCTGCTGGGCACCCAGGAGCTGTCGGATCTGCGTCTCCCCGGCCACGAGCGGCTGCAGGAGCAGGTGCTCGGCAACCTCACCACCGTGGTCGCCCACCGCCAGGCGGTGCCGGCATCGGCCGAGGCGATCTCCCGCCTCGCCGGGCGCCGCGGCGCGTGGCGCACCGCCGTCGGCAGCGACGGGCGCTCGACCCGCACGCGCATCAGCGAGCCGCTGATCGACTCCGAGGAGGTGATGAGCCTGCCGCGGGGCTGCGCGGTCGTGATCCGGCTCGCCAGCCCCCGATCGGCGGCGCTCGTGCGCATGCATTCGCCGGACCCGTATCTCTGAAATCGACGACACAAGGAGTTGACCGCGATGAGTGATGGAGCCGCAAATCCAAATCACCACAACCACAGCCGCACCGCCCTCCTGCGGTGGATCGCGAGCCTCGGCGCCGTCACGGCCGAGGCGCTGGCGGTACGCGAGGGGATCGGTGTCCCGTCCGCGCGCGGGCATCTGCGGGCGGCGGCGGCGAAACGCCTGCTGGTGCGCCACCGGCCGCTCGCCGACGGGCCGGCGCTGTACACCGCCACCCGCGCCGGTCTGCGCGCCGCCGATGTGGAGGGCATCGAGCCCTGCACGGTGAGCGCCGCCGGGGCGGCACATCTGATCGAGTGCGCGCGTGTGGCGGCGGCGCTCGAGCGCCGCTATCCCGACCACACCGCGCAGGGCGAGCGGGAGCTACGCGCCGCTGAGCGCTCGCAAGGCACCCCGCTCGCCAGCGCCCAGCTCTCCGCGGGCGTGGGCGGCGGGTCGTGCTGGGGCGCTCGCTGGCACCGCCCCGACCTCGTGCTGTGGCCGGCCGCGCACGAGGAGCCGCCGGTCGCGGTGGAGGTCGAGTTGACCGTGAAGGCGCCCGCGCGCCTTCAGGCGATCTGCCGGGCGTGGGCGCGCGCACGGTGCGTGGCGGGTGTGCTGTATCTCGCCCCGCCCGAGGTAGAGCGCGCGGTGGGACGGGCGATCGACCGTGCGCACGCCGGCGAACGGGTGGTGGTCGTGCCGCTCGACTCGCTGGCGGCGTGAGGGCGTGGAACCCCAAACGTCGAGCTCGGGGCCGGCCTCCGGTCCCCCGGGCTCTGCGGTGGGGCCGCGGCTGTGACGCCGGAATCGCAGGCACCACGACTGTGGTCGTCCGGCCGAGCGTACCGTCCCAAGCAGCGCGTAACCTGGACAACGGGGCAGTGGCTTACCGCAAAGGAGACAAGAAAATGTCGTATTCGAGCATCAACCGCGTAGTGCTCGTCGGTCGTATCACGCAGGAGCCCGAGCTGCGTGAGCTGCCCTCCGGTCAGGGTGTGTGCAACCTCCGGATCGCGTGCAACGGGCTCAAGCGCGAGGCCGAGGGCGAATACAGCGAGCGTCCTCACTACTTCGACGTCGCCACCTTCGGCGGGCTGGCGGAGGTGATCGCTCGCTACATGCGCAAGGGCAGTTTGATCGCGGTGGACGGGCGTCTTGAGTGGCGCGAGTGGGAGAGCGCGGAGCAACAGCGCCGCCAGTCGGTGCGGGTAGTCGCCGAGCACGTGCAATTCCTCGACAAGCCCACCGCCGTGGGCGAGGGCGAGCCCCGGGATGACTCCAGCGCGGGCGAGAAGGAGCTCGTGGGCGCCGGCGCCGGCGAGATCGACCTCGTCTTCTAGCCGGCGGCGGAGCATTTGCCGCGGGGCGTCGGATCGCCGGCGCCCCGCGGCAGGCCCCGAGCCGTTTTTTTTTGTGCCCGCAGGCGTGAAAGGGTATGCTCCCGCGCCGAAAGCCCCACCCGAAGCTCCCCGAGCAAGGAGACCCGCACGGTGCCAGTGAACGACAAAGCTGTCGGCAAGACCTACGAGCCCACGGTGTATGCGGTGGGGCGCGAGAAGATCAGGGAGTACGCCCGCGCGGTGGGCGAGACCAACCCGGTGCACCTCGATGTGGAGGCGGCGCGCGCCGCCGGCCACGCCGACGTGGTGGCACCGCCGATGTTCGCAGTGGTCTACTGCGCGCCCTCGGTCGGCCCGCCGATCTTCGACCCCGACCTCGAAATCAACTTCCCGATGATGGTGCACGGTGGGCAGGAGCTCGAATGGGGGCCGCTGGTGGTTGCCGGCGACGAGATCACCACCACCGCCAAAGTGAAGGAAATCCACGAGGACAAAGGGCGCGGCTTCTACGTGTTCGAGTCGATCTCCACCAACCAGCGGGGCGAGCAGGTGTGCAAGGGCACCTGGACCCAGATTGTGCGAGGAGCGTGAAGATGGGATCCATGGCCGAGTTGACCCCCGGGGCGCAGATCCCCGAGCTGAAGATCACGCCCGACAAGCACCTCACGGTGCGCTACGCGGGCGCGTCGGGCGACTTCAACCCGATTCACGTCGACGACGAGTTCGCGCGCGCCGTCGGCCTGCCCGGGCGCATCCTGCACGGGCTGTGGACGATGGCGCAGGTCGCGCGCGCGCAGACCGACGCGGCCGGCGGACCCGAGCACCTGCTGCGTCTGAAGGTGCAGTTCCGCGGCATGGGGGTGCCCGAGCAGGAGGTGACCGTCAGTGGCAGCGTGCGCGAGGCACACGACGGGACGGTGCTGATCGACACCGTGGCGGTGCAGGGCGAGAAGGTGATCATCCGCAACGCCGAGGCCGAAGTCGCGGTTTAGAACGTCTTTCAAAAAGACCAGCACGCCTGGATGCGTCCCTGGACGCTGCGCTGGATCGCCACGTGACGACTTGCACGTGCTACCAGCACGCGCGGCGCCGCCCCGCGGCGTCCAGCTTGGTCCAGGAACGCCCCAGTCGCACCGTCTATTTTTGAAAGACGTTCTTAGCGGCCCGGCCGCCCCCGCGGCAGCATAAAATTGAATGATGCTCAGCACCAGGCAGGAGCTGATCTTGTGCAAGGTGGTGGAGGGATACCTGAGCAGCGGCCAGCCGGTGGCGTCGAAGGCGATCGCCGCCGACCCCGAGCTCGACTGCGGCTCTTCCACCATTCGCAGCGAGCTTGCCTTGCTGGAGGAGCGCGGGCTGCTTGCGCATCCGCACACCTCGGCGGGCCGCGTGCCCACCGATGCGGGCCAGCGCTACGTGGTCGACCGGATGCTGGCATCCGGTCAGGGCCTGGCGGCGGCGCCGCGCTTGGAGCTGTCGCTGACGCGCAACGAGGTGGAGGAGGCGATGCGGGCGACGACGGAGACGCTCTCGCAGGTGACCGACTTGCTCGCGGTCGTGTCCGCCCCGTCCGCGAGCACCGCCACGATCCGCCGCGTCGAGGTGCTGGCGGTGCAGCCGCAGGTGGTGGTCGCGGTCGTGATCACCTCCACCGGCGGCGTCTCGAGGGTGTTCGCGACATTCCAGGAGCAGGTCGACGCCGGTCTTGTGGCGTGGGCGGGGGAGTATCTGAACGAGCGCCTCGTCGGCCTCGGGCTGGGCGCGCGGATGCTGCATCAGCGCCTCGCCGACCCCATGCTGCCGGCGCAGGAGCGAGCCTTTCTCGACAACCTGATCCCCGCGTTCGGCGAGCTGGCGGCGGAGTCCGAGCACGAGCTGTACCTCGGCGGGACGGCGCGGCTGTTCTCGGAGGCCCATCTGCGCGACGTCGGCGAGATCAACGAGCTGATGG
>DATMMB010000112.1:0-2737 GCA_035569895.1 Solirubrobacteraceae bacterium
CGTGCTTGCCGTGCCTCAATCCGCCGCTTGGCGGCGAGTGTCTGCTGCGGGGCGTGTTGTGCTCACACCTGTCCGTCGCTGTCCATCGGGTCCGGCCGCTGGTCCCCTTCGGTGCGTCCAGCGAGAATGTCTGTCAGGCGCTGCACGTCGTCGCCGGTGATGAGCACCTGTCCACCCTCGTGCTTCTTGCGCAGGCGGTTCACCAGCTCGGCGCGCAGGATGTCGATCTTGCCGTGCAGGATGCGCCGCCGGTAGGAGATGTCGGTCTCCTCGTCGGTCAGCTCGCGGATCAGCTCCTTCAGCTCCGCGTCCGTGAGGGCGCCCAGGTCGGGAAACGTGTCCATATGCGGTGTGCTCCTCTCGCGGCTTGTTTAGTCAGTGCGCGGCGGCCGTTCCTGCGGCTTCCACGGCTCTCATCGGCCACTATAGCCCAAGCGTCAAGCTGAGGTTGAGGTTTTGCGGGCGCAGCGGACAGGCCTGCCGGCGGGCAGCCGTTCGCAGGTGGTCGGCAGACAGATGGTGGGTGTTGTTTTTTGGACCTAACCAGACGGGGCGCGGGCGCGAATCGCTCGCAGCTGGGCGGCGCCGTCGCGCACGTACAGCGCCGAGGCGCCCAGCGCGAGCGCGAGGCCGATGTACAGCAGGATCGCGCCGAGCATTGCGAGACCCACCATCGCGAAGAAGAACGCCCCCATGACCGGCGCCACCGAGAGGCGGCCCGGCCAGTTGATGCGCAGCTCCACACCGTGCGTCTGCCCGTAGCGACCGAGCGCCAGCATCGCCAGCTCGCGTGCCACCAGGATCGCGAGCGCCCAGCGGGGCAGCAGCGCGAAGTGCCAGCAGACGACCACCGCCGAGATCACCAGCAGCCGGTCGGTGATCGGGTCCATCAGCGTGCCGAGGCGGCTGTACTGGCCGGTGACGCGCGCGGCGATGCCGTCGGCGTAGTCCCCCCAGCCGATCACCGCGAACAGCGCCGCGGACAGCGCGCCGGTGCCGTCGCTGCTCGAGAGCGCCACCACCAGGAACACGGGGATCAGCGCCAGCCGCAGGAAGCCGATCGCATTCGGCACCGTCCACGGGCGCAGGGGCTGACCGGCGGCGGTTTGCGACGGCGGCGGGCCGGAGCGGTCGAGGCCCACCAGGCGGCGGATGGTGAGGCGGGGGGCGCGTGCGCCGCCGTGCTGCGCGGGTGCGCGTCCGCCCGGAGCGGGCGGAGAGCCCGACTCCGGTGCTGGTGGCCGGTTGTGGCCGCGGGGCTCTAGGGGAGCGTTTGACACAGCTCGTCCACCGCCCGCAGCAGCGTGTGGGGCTCGCCGCCCAGCGGCAGGCCGGGGGCGCTCTGGCGGCCGCGCCGCAGCTGCACCTCGATCTCGCCGGACTCAAGCGTTCGGCGGCCGATCGCCAGGCGCAGCGGGCAGCCGAGCAGCTCGGCGTCGGCGAACTTCTCCCCCGCGCTGAGGTCGCGGTCGTCGTAGAGCACCTCCACCCCACCGCCGCGCAGCATGTCGTACACCCCGTCGGCGGCATCGCGCTCGGGCGTGCCCGGCTTGCCGAGGGTTACGAGGTGCACGGCGAACGGCGCGAGCGCGCGCGGCCAAGAGATGCCGTGCTCGTCGGCGTGTTGCTCCACCGCGGCGGCCACGATCCGCGCGGGGCCGATCCCGTATGAGCCCATCCAGATCGGCTGCTCGCGCCCGTGCTCGTCGAGGTAGCGGGCGCCGAGCTGCTCCGAGTAGCGGGTGCCGAGCTTGAAGATGTTGGCGATCTCGATCGCCGGCTCGATCCGCAAGGGCTCGCCGTCGAGCGTGTCGCCGTCCTGCAGCTTCTCTTTGCCCAAGCGCGCGCGCACCACCTCGGCGTTGGCGACGTACCCGGACTCGGTCAGCACCACGTCATCCTCGCCGGCGGGACACGGCGCCATGTACTCATGCGCGCCGCTGCCGCCCATCATCCCGACGTCGCCCTCGACCCGGTGGAAGCGCAGGCCGGTGCGCTGCATGATGCGGTCGTAGGCGCCCACCTGCTTGTCATAGCTGACCGCCAATCCCTCGGCGTCGCGGTCGAAGGTGTAGGCGTCCTTCATCACGAACTCGCGCGTGCGCAGCACCCCGGCGCGCGGGCGCGGCTCGTCGCGCTCCTTCACCTGGAAGTGGTAGACCGCCAGCGGCAGGTCGCGGTAGGAGCGCACGAGCTGGGCGACGTGGAAGGTGACCGCCTCCTCATGGGTCATCGCCAGCACCAGCTCCGAGCCCTTGCGGTCGGTGAGCTTGAACAGCTCCTCGATCTCGATGCGCCCGGTCTTGCGCCACGGGTCGGCCGGCTGCAGCACCGGCATCAGCATCTCCTGCGTGCCGATCGCGTCCATCTCCTCGCGGATGATCGCGACGACGCGCTGGTGCACCCGCCAGCCAGCCGGCAGCCACGTCCACATGCCGGCGCCCATCTGGCGCACGAGGCCGGCGCGCACCATCAGCTTGTGCGAGATCGCCTCCGCGTCGGCCGGCGCCTCCTTCTCGGTGGGCAGCAGATACTCGGAGAGGCGGGTCATCGCGAGCACATCCTACGGATGCTGGGTAGTTGACGCCTGGGACTTCAGTGCTTGCGTCAAGCGCATGTCCTCGAGGAAAGCAGTGAGAGCGACCTTTGATAGAACAGCCGCAACCGACGAGCGTCCATCCGAAGAACAGAAGGAGCCCCCATGGCCTACACCGTTCCGCCGCTCCCCTACGCGTAC
>DATMMB010000113.1:0-2748 GCA_035569895.1 Solirubrobacteraceae bacterium
GGGGCTGCCGGTCGAATGCGCAGCCTCCTTCGACAACCTGCGTCCGTTCCCGAAGTCGATGCTGGTGCGCCGGCTTGGTGGCCTTGGATCACGGCGACACGAGATCTGCCTGACCGCGGACGCGACCCTCGATTGTTGAGGCCGGCCAGGAGCGGTCGCTAGGCCGCCAACCCGCGCTCGTACCTCCGACCGATCCCGGAGCATGCGCTCGCGAGAAAGGAAAATGGCATCCCGGCAGTGGGAGCCGCCGGGTGCGCCCTGACATGCCTCGTGCGAGGGCGCGGTGGCCTGCCCGCACCCTGGCGGTCGGCCGCGGCGCCGTGGATCGCCGGGCCGGGCTGCCGAGGCAAGCTCGAGGGCACGATCCACGAATCGCGGCTCACCACGACGATCCAGGAAGACCCGTCGGTCGTCGGAAAGCGCCGGTCGGAGCCCGGCAGCAGGATCCCACCGGGCAGCGGCGTGGCGCTGACGCGGTGCCCGGCGAGGCCCAGCCCGCGCGCGTCGACTCCCCGCGAACGTCCCACTCGCCGCCGGTCGCCGTGCCCCGGCCGGCCGCCACGCGGCTCTGCGCCGTGGGAGTTGGCGTGGGCCGACGACGGCGACCCACCGCCCCGCGCGCCGGCGAACCCGCTCGCGGACAGCACAAGCGCGACGATCGAGACGACAAGAGCCGCCAGGCCGGCGTGCTGGTTGATGCGCTGCATCGCGAGAGCCTCCTCGGGGTAGACGGGGCGTAAATACTCACGCTCGCAGGCAGTGTTGGTGTAAACATTTGGAGAACATTCGGCCGAGTCAGTTATCGACCGTCCTGATGTTGCAGTGCGCTGCGTGCAGTGCCTGGCACACCACCACGTACCCCGGCCGCGGCTTGTAGTGGGCGTTCGTCAACCCCGCGTCGAAGCGCGTGGAGGGGGTGCCGCCGACCCAGTTATAGATGTACAGGCGCTTGATGGACCTGATCGACGAGGCCACTCCGAACATGTACTGGAGCACGCGTGCCGCGCGACGCGTGCCCGCGCCGTCATGGTTGGAGAACTCACCCGCGAATTTCACGATCCCGCCGGTCTCCGTCAGCCACACTTCGCCGCCGAGGTCAGCGGCGAGCATGTGCGTGCGCCAGCTTTCGAAGCGGTTGAGGTCGGAGTAGTCGTGCAGGCCCCACACGGCGGGCATGGGCGCTCGCAAGCGCCTCACCTCGCGCTTGAATTCTTCGATGTAAGCGACCGTCGGATACGGGTCGTCCTGGTCGAGCACATCCAGCCCCACCACAAGGCACTGCGCGCAGTTACGCTTGAGCGCCTGGTAGTACTGCGCGTCGAGCGTCGCCGATGGGCTCACGAACGACGCCTTGCCATCGCTCACAAACCCGCGGTTGGCCTCATCCCACGCCTGGTATTCGCGCACGTGCGGGAACAGCTTGACGAACCTCGCCACGTCCTTCCTGTACGTGGCCAAGCTCGGCAAATGCAGTTTCGTGTACTCCGAATGGTAAAACGCCACCAGTGTTTTCTGGTGGTTGGCTTCCGCGTCGCGGATCCAGGTGGTCGCCTGGTGCAAATCGTACGGCCGCACCGCCACGTCGTACGGGATCACCAGCCGCGAGATCTTCGTGTGCAACTGTTTCCACAGCGGGTTGCCAAACATCTCTTCGCGCGAGTCGCTGATGCCGGTCATGAACCAATAGCCGTGGCTCTGCAGCTTCTGCGCGGTGCTCGACGCGACAAGCGCCAGCGCCAGCAGCGGCGCCAGCAGGATCGTCGATCGGCTAATGAGGGATCGGGGCATGCTCATCCCAACAGGCTAAGCGTTCGGGGGTTGCGGCGACGCCGGTTCCCCGAGGCTGCAAGATCGCGTGCGGGACGGGCGGGACCTCCGGCCGGGCGGTCGCCCGCCGGCCCCACGGCGTACGCGCATCACCGCCGCGCGAGATGGTGGTCGTGGCACGCCAGCCCGACTGGTGGGTGCTCGACAGGTCCACTTCGGCGCGCGCGGCGCCCGAGGAGCCGTCAAACGCCGCCGCTGCCGAGGAGTCCCCGACGAGGCCGCCCGGCTCGCCGAGTGTCACACCGCCCCAGCACTTCGGCATTCGCGCCGCCCACGGCATCCGCGAACGAGCTGCCGCTAGCTTTGCTCATCGGCCAGAAGTGCGTCACGCCTGCGGTGTCCTCCACCGCCTGCTCGTAGCGCCCCAATTCGGCGCCCACCGTGACCGTGTGGCTGACTGTGGCCGTCTCACCGAGACTGTCTTTCACGCGCAGATCGATCGTGTACGTGCCCGGCGCGGAGAACGTATGCGAGATCGTCGCCGACCCGCCGCCATCGGTGGAATAGCTTTTGCTGTCGATCACAAACGCGTAGTAGTGCCACACACCCGCGCTCGGCCGCGCGAAATACACCGTGTTACGCGAGCTGCCCTCCCCAATCCCGACACCAAATCGTTCGGTGCCGGCGGCATCCGGGTCGATGAGGAACCCACCCGGGTATTCGTTGAAGTTCGGCGTGAACTCAAGCGCCAGGTGGTCGTCTTCGCCATACGCGCTCCACTTCATCCAGCTCCACCGTCAGCTTGTGGGTACCAGAGAGGTTCACCGTCGCATGCGCCCCAGCGAACAGCGCGGCCGTCGCCGAGCCTTACGCCAAGCCTCCGGGCTCGCCCAACGTCACGCCACCAGACGCTTCCGCGTTCGCACCGCCCACCACGTCGGCGAAGGTGCTGCCCGACGCCTCACCCATCGGCCAGAAATG
>DATMMB010000114.1:0-4006 GCA_035569895.1 Solirubrobacteraceae bacterium
GTGCCTGGGGATGAACCCCGACATCCTTGCTCCCGGCGAGCGCTGCGCCTCGACCTCCAACCGCAACTTCGAGGGCCGCCAGGGGCGGGGCGGGCGCACGCACCTTGTCTCGCCGCAGATGGCCGCCGCCGCCGCGGTCGAGGGACGTTTCACCGACATACGGCACTGGAAATGAGCCGCGCCACCACCAACGCCGCGAGCGCGCGGCATCGCACCGACGACTGCGCCAACTCAAGCTGAGGAGCCGAGATGCAAGCAATCGAGACGATCTCCGGCGCGGTGAGCGTGCTCGACCGCGCCAACGTCGACACCGACCAGATCATGCCCAAGCAGTTCCTCAAGCGCGTGGAGCGCACCGGCTTCGGGCAGTACCTCTTCTACGACTGGGCGAAGGAGCCCGGCTGGGATCTGCCCTCCAACCCGGTGCTCGTCACCGGCGAGAACTTCGGCTGCGGCTCCTCGCGCGAGCACGCGCCGTGGGGCTTGGAGGACTATGGCTTCAGGGCAATCGTCGCACCGTCGTTCGCGGACATCTTCTACTCCAACTGCACAAAGATCGGGCTGCTGCCGGTGGCGCTGAGCGAAGACCAATGCCGCGCGCTCGCGGCGGCGGGCGAGTGCCAGGTGGATCTACGCGCGCAGGAGGTGCGCTACCCCGGCGCCGACGGCGAGCTCGTCGCGGTCGGCTTCGAGATCGACCCCGAGGTGCGCAGGCGGCTGCTGGAGGGGCTCGACGACATCGCCGTGACGCTCGGCGAGCAGGAGCGGATCGCCGCATACGAAGCGGCCGAGCGCGTCGGTGAGCAGGTGGCGCTCGACACCACCGCGCTGTGAGGTCCTGGTAGGCAGCACCGACCCTCTCACCGCCGAGGCCGCGCCCCGGATACGCTACCTGCGCACATGTGTAGGAGAGCCGGTTGACCAAGCGCATCGTGATCCTCCCCGGCGATGGGATCGGGCCGGAGATCATGGCGGCCACGCGCGAGGTGCTGAGCGCCGTGGGCGAGTTCGAGCTGGAGGAGCACCCGATCGGCGGCGCGTCGATCGACGCCTTCGCCAGCCCCCTCACTGACGAGACGCTCGCCGCCTGCAGGCGCGCCGACGCGGTGCTGCTCGGCGCGGTCGGCGGCCCGAAGTGGGACACCACCGACCAGCACGCCCCGCGCCCCGAGCAGGGCCTCTTGAAGCTGCGCCAGGGGCTCGGGCTGTACGCCAATGTGCGCCCCGTGCGCCCGCTGCGCCAGCTGTATGACGCCTCGCCGCTGCGGCGCGAGCGGATCGAAGACGTCGACCTGCTGGTCGTGCGCGAGCTCACCGGCGGCATCTACTTCGGTGAGAAGACACGCGACGAGCGGGGCGCCACCGACCTCTGCTCCTACTCGGTGAAGGAGATCGAGCGGGTGGCGCGCACCGCGTTCAACGCCGCGCACGCGAAGGTGACGAGCGTCGACAAGGCCAACGTGCTGGAAACATCGCGGCTGTGGCGCGAGGTGGTGAGCCGCGTGCAGGACCGCGAATACCCGCACGTCGAGCTCGAGCACATGTTGGTCGACAACGCGGCGATGCAGCTGATCGCAAACCCCCGCCACTTCGACGTGCTGCTCACCGAGAACATGTTCGGCGACATCCTCTCCGACGAGGCCGCGATGCTCACCGGCTCGATCGGGATGCTGCCGAGCGCCTCGCTCGGAGATCGCGACCGCTCGCAGGGCGGCCAGCGGTCCCTGGGGCTGTATGAGCCGGTGCACGGCTCGGCGCCGGACATCGCCGGCGAGGGGATCGCCAACCCGATGGCGATGTTTTTGTCGGCGGCGCTGATGCTGCGCAACAGCCTCGACATGGAAGGGCAGGCGCTGGAGGTAGAATCGGCGGTTGAACGCGCGCTCGACGATGGCGTGCGCACTCCCGACCTGGGAGGCGCCGCCAGCACGGCCGATGCGACGCGAGCGGTGCTGTACTACCTTTGACAGCTGGGGGAGGGCAGGCCCTCCCCCAGTACCCCCTCCCCCGGTTGGGCTTTTCTTGCCCGGGCCGGCGGAGCCGGCCCTTATACCTAGGACGATGAGAACGAGGAACTGGATAGGAGGAGGGCAGTGGACCCCACAGAGCTGATCTGGATGAACGGGCGGTTCGTCGCCTGGGAGGACGCCAAGGTCCACGTGCTGACGCACGGGCTGCACTACGGCACGGGCGTGTTCGAGGGCGTGCGCTGCTACGAGACGGATTTGGATCCCACCCACCCGCCGGCGGTGTTCCGCAACGCCGACCATGTGGAGCGGCTGCTGCGCTCGGCGGAGCTGTACTACATGCAGGTCCCGTTCTCCGCGGAGGAACTGCGCGCGGCGACGCTCGAGCTGGTGGCGCGCAACGGCCTCACATCCTGCTACATCCGCCCGATCGTCTACCGTGGCTACGGCTCGATGGGCCTCAACCCGCTCGACGCGCCAGTCGACGTGACGATCGCCTGCTGGGAGTGGGGCACCTATTTGGGCGAGGAGGGGATGCGCTACGGCGTGCGCGCGAAGGTCTCCTCGTGGGAGCGGATCGGTCCGCGCGCCTTGATCCCGCACGCGAAGGCGTCGGGGCAGTACCTCAACAGCGTGCTCGCGAAGATCGAGTCGCTGAAGGCCGGCTACGAGGAGGCGATCATGCTCGACGAACACGGCCACGTGTGCGAGGGCACCGGCGAGAACGTGTACGTGGTGCGCGACGGCGAGATCGCCACCCCCGGCCAGCACAACTCGATCCTCGACGGCATCACGCGCCGCTCGATCATCCAGATCGCCCAGGATCTCGGCTACACGGTGGTGGAGCGCAACGTCGCGCGCGCGGAGATGTACCTCGCCGACGAGGTGTTCCTTTCAGGCACCGCCGCGGAGATCGTGCCGGTGCGCGAGCTCGACGACCACCAGATCGGCGCTGGGCGCCCGGGCGAGATCACGCGCGTGCTGCAGGCGGCCTTCGACGACGCGATTCACGGGCGCTCCGAGCGCTACCGGGAATGGCTCGATCCGGTGCGCGCCGTCGCGCTGCAGACGCCCGCCGGCGAGGCGCTGACCGAAGCCGGGGGACACTCGCCTGCGGCGAGCATCCCCGTTTCGGCCAGCGCGGGGCTCGAGCGAATTACCGGCGCGACCGGCTAGGCGTGGGGCGTCGCGGCCGGTCGCTCACCGCCGCCGCGCATTCCCCGAAGCCGAAAGGATCACCCGATGAGCACCACCACCAACCGGATCGAGCTCTACGACGCGACGCTGCGCGACGGCATGGGCGGCGGCGGCATGAGCCTCACCGCGGATGAGAAGCTGCGCGTCGTGCACGCGCTGGACGAGCTCGGCGTCGATCTGATCGAGGCCGGCTTTCCCGCGTCCAACCCGAAGGAGCGAGCGCTGTTTGGGCGCCTGGAGCGCGAGTCGCTGACGCACGCCGAGATCGTCGCGTTCGGGATGACCCGCCGGCGCGGCTGCGAGGCGTCGGCTGATGAGGGGCTGCGCGTGCTGGTGGAGTGCTTCGCGCCCGCATGCACGCTTGTTGGCAAGGCTTCGCCCCTGCAGGTCGAGACGGTGCTGCGCGTCGGGCGCGAGGAGAACCTCGCGATGATCGCCGAGTCGGTGGCGTTTCTGAGAGGCGCCGGCAAGCGCGTGCTGCTGGACGCCGAGCACTTCTTCGACGGGTACGCGCTCGACTCTGCGTACGCGCTCGAATGCGTACGCGCCGCCGCGCGTGCGGGAGCGCAGCGGGTGGTGCTGTGCGATACCAATGGCGGCTCGCTGCCAACCTACGTGCGCCGCGTCGTCGGCGAGGTGCACGCCGCGCTGCCGGAGCTGGCGCTCGGCATCCACACGCACGACGACGCCGGCTGTGCGGTCGCCAACACGATCGTCGCGATCGAGGCGGGGGCGACGCAGGCGCAGGGCACGATCAACGGGATCGGCGAGCGCACCGGCAACGCCAACCTCGTGACGATCATCGCCAATCTGCAGCTGAAGCTCGGCCGCCCCGAGCTCGC
>DATMMB010000115.1:0-7218 GCA_035569895.1 Solirubrobacteraceae bacterium
CCCTGGCAGGGGCGCTGGCAAGCTCGACGGCATCCGCGCTTGCGATATCGACCGTGTCGGTGCTCATACTGGGCTCACCGCCAGGAAATCACAGATCGGGGCGGTACCCTCCCAGAGCAGCTCGCCACCATGTCCCGACTCACACGCCAGCGCCGCCGCCGGGGACCGTCCCGTATCCTGTTCGTCGCGCTGGTCGCGTTCGCGAGCACGCTCTTCCTCGGCGCGGTGGGCGCGGTTGCGTACGTGCTGTCGGTTGCCGACTCCACCAAGAGCCTCGCCGAACGGCATCCGATCGTCGAAGGCGCCTCCTCGGAGGTGTACGCCGCCGACGGCACCCGCCTTGGCTTCATCCAGTCCGATGAGCTGCGCTCCCCGGTGCCGTGGTCGCAGATCCCCGCCGACCTCGCCAACGCGACGGTGGCGATCGAGGATCAGCGCTTCTACAAAGACGACGGCATCGACCCGACCGGGATCTTCCGCGCCGCCGTCAAGGACCTCGCGCACGGACGGGTGCTGCAGGGCGGCTCGACGATCACGATGCAACTGGTGCGCAACCTCTACCTCGGCGGCGACCAGCGCACGTTCAAGCAAAAGATCGAAGAGGCGAAGCTCGCGCTCGAATACAACGAACGCCACACCAAGCGCGAAATCCTCACCAACTACCTCAACAGCGTGCCGTATGGCACTGTCGGCGGGCAGACGGCGATCGGCGTGCAGGCGGCGTCGCGCATCTTCTTCGACAAGCCGGCCGCGCAGCTCGACCTCGAGCAGTGCGCGCTGCTCGCGGGGCTGCCGCAGGCGCCCTCCGAATACAACCCCTTCCTCAACCCCGCTGCCGCCCGCCAGCGGCGCAACGAGGTGCTTGGCAAGATGGCGCAGTTGCACTACATCACCTACGCGCAGGCCGCCGCCGCCGAACGCGCGCCGCTGGAGCTGCAACACGGCGACTTCTACTCTGAAAAAAAAGAAAGCTTCTTCTTCGAATACGTTCGCCAGCAGTTGATCCGCCGTTACGGGCGCGCCGTGGTGGAACGGGGCGGCCTGCAGGTGCACACGACGCTCGACCTGCACATGCAGGAACTGGCGCACAAGGCGATCGCCGAAGTGCTCGATCTCCCCGAAGACCCGGCGTCGGCGATCGTCACGATCGACCCCCATAACGGCTACATCGAAACGATGGCGGAGTCGGAGAGCTACGAGCAGTCGCAGTTCAACCTCGCCTCCGAAGGCCACCGCCAGCCGGGGTCGACGTTCAAGGCGATCGACCTCGCCGACGCGCTCGCCAAAGGCGTCGACCCCGACACCACCTACTACCTCTCCCATACCCTCTACAAAGGGTGGCTGGCGGCCGAACCCAACTACGAAGTGCACACCTTCGAGGGCACGTCGCTGAACAAGTCGATCAACCTCGTGCAGGCGACGCTCACCTCCGACAACACCGTCTACGCGCAGCTCGCCGCCGATCTCGGCGAGGAATCGATCACCGAAACCGCTTACAAGATGGGCGTCAAGACCCACCTGGAAGGCAACCCCTCGCAGGCGATCGGCGGTCTCACCTACGGGGTGACGCCGCTGGAAATGGCGGTCGTCTACGCGACGCTCGCCGACGGCGGGTATCGCAACGAACCGATCGCGATCACCAAGGTGGTGTTCCCCGACGGCCGCGTGGACTCCAGCTGGGGCGTGCCGCACCGCGTGAAGGTGCTCTCCAACGGCGTCACCGCCGAGGAGACGAAGATCCTGCATGAAAACGTGCTGAGCGGAACGGCGGTGCGCTCGGCGATCGAATGCCCCACCGCCGCCAAGACCGGCACCACCACCGAACTGGTGGACGCATGGCTGGACGGCTACACCCCCGAATACTCAACGGTGGTGTGGATGGGCTACCCCAAGGAACGCGTGCCGATGACCGACGTGCACGGCGAACCGCAGCAGGGCGGGGCGCTGCCGGCGGTGATCTGGCATGACTACATGAACCCCGTGGTGGGCAGCAATTGCGTGGCCTTCCCCCAGCCCACCGAACCACTCGTGTACAAGCCGTTCTTCGGCAAATACCAGAGCAGCGGTGAGTCCGGCGCGAGCAGCGGTCGGGGCCTGGAGCCGCTGCCGGCGGTGGGCGCCGTGCCGACGCTGCCCACCGGCAAGGCCCACCACCACAGGGAAGCGCCGGCTCCCAACGCGGGCAACGAAACACCTGGGGCGGGCGCCGAGCCACGCGGGGGCGGTGGGGCCGCCGAAGAAGAAACCTCCAAACCAAAGGCCGCCGAACCGGCCGCGCCGAACAACGCCCCCACCCCGGCCGAACCGGGCGCCACTGGGAATGCGGGCGTGGGTAACGCTGGCGGGCATGGCGGCGGGGGCGGCACCGGCGGCGCCCCGAGCGGCGGCACCGCTCCGCCGTGATCATCGTTGGCTGCTAGGTTGTGCCCACTCGTGGCAAAGGAAGACAAGGTCGAATTCGAGGGCGAGGTGATCGAGGCGCTGCCCAACGCGATGTTCCGTGTGAAGCTCGACAACGATCACGTGGTGCTCGGGCACGTCGCCGGCAAGATGCGCCGCTTTCGCATCCGCATCCTTCCCGGCGACAGAGTGCGCTGCGAGCTCTCGCCGTACGACCTCGACCGCGCGCGAATCGTCTACCGGCATCGCTGACGCGCGCCCCGCGGGGTGATCGTGGATATCGACCCCCCCGCCGCGCTCTTGGGTGCGGGCGAGCTGTCGCTGATCGAAGCGATCGCCGCCGAGCTGGGCGGGGCCGGCGCGCCGGATGCCGACGGGACGAGGGGTCGGGCACCGGGTGTCGGCTGGCCGAGCGGCGGCCGCCTGCTGCGCGGGATCGGCGACGACGCCGCGGTGGTGCGTGCGCGCCCGCTGTGCGTCACCTCGGTGGACGCGATGATCGAAGGCGTCCACTTCCGCCTAGAGGGTGGCGCAGCCGGCCGGCAGGCCGGCGAGCCGGGCCCCTCTTCCTTGATTCGCGAGGGCTGGATGACCCCCGCGCAGGTGGGCGCGAAGGCGCTCGCCGCCGCGCTGTCCGACCTCGCCGCGATGGGCGCCGAGCCGGGTGAGGCGTACCTCATGGTCGGGCTGGCGCCGGGGTTCGACCAGCAGCGGGCGCTGGCGCTGGTGCGGGGCGCAGGCGCGCTCGCCGACGCCGAGGGCGTGACGATCGCCGGCGGCGACGTGGTGGCTTCGCCCGTGCTTGTCGTGTCGGTGACCGCGGTCGGCTGGGCCGACTCCGACGCGCAGCTGGTGGGACGCGACGGCGCGCAGGTGGGCGATCTCGTCGGCGTCACCGGGCGTCTCGGCGGCGCGGGCGCCGGGTTGGCGGTGCTGGAAGGCCGCGCGCGCGCCGGCGCCCACGCGGATGCCGCGCTCGCGCGGATACGCACCCCGGTGCCGCGCCTCGCGGAGGGCCGCGCGCTCGCGCGGGCAGGAGCGCGCGCGCTGATCGACCTCTCCGACGGCCTCGCCACCGACGCCGGCCACGTCGGTCGGGCGAGCGGGGTGCGCCTGGAGGTCGACCTCGATGCGCTGCCCTTGGAGGATGGGCTGCCGGAGATCGCCGCCGAGCTGGGCGTCCCGCCGTGGCAGCTGGCCGCCGGCGCCGGTGAAGACTACGAGCTGTGCGCGTGCGTCGCGCCAGCCGACCGCGAGCGCGTCGAGCGCGCGCTGCGCGACGCCGGCGGTGCCGGGATCGCGTGGGTGGGGTACGTGGTCGGCACGACCGCCGCCGCCCCCCCGGGGGTTGTGTTGCTGAAGGACGGTCGGTCGCAGGCGCTCGCGGGCTTCGAGCACCGCTGGTGACCACGGCACGGCCAACCGCCTAAATCCCGGCTAAGGACGACATAAGACTACCCGCACATCCCAGCGGTAAAGATATGTCTAAGGCATCCGATACCTGGAGCCATGGGGACATCGCTGCTGCCGCTCTCATCGGCGCTCAGCGCGCGTGAGCGACGGTTGCTCACGGGTGCCACCGGGGTGCTGCTCGCGCTCGTGGCGGTGACCGCCGCCCAGGCGATCCTCGGCGTCGGCGGGCACGGCGCCGAAGAACCGATCCGCGATTGGGTCACCTCCGCCGTGTACATCCTCGTCGGGCTGATCGTCTGCTGGCGCGCGGTGCGCACCGTGCAGACGCGACGCCCGTGGATGGTGTTCGCGTTCGGCATCTCGATCTACGGGCTCGGCAACGTGCTGTGGGCCGCGTGGATCGAACACCTCCCCAACCCGCCGATCCCCTCGATCTGCGACGGCATGTGGCTGACGCTCTACCCCTGCTGCTACCTCGGGATCCTCGGCCTCGCGCGCGTGCGCGAGCGGCGCCTGCCGGCGCGCATGTGGCTCGACGGCGTCGTCGCCGGGCTGGGCGTCGCCGCGATCGGCGCGGCGATCGTGGTGCGCCCGGTGTTGGCCTCGGTGTCGGGGAGCACCGCGGCGGTGATCACCGAGATGGCCTATCCGCTGTGCGACCTCACGCTCGCCGCGCTCGTCGTCGGCGTGCTCGCGCTGCGCGGCTGGCGCCTGGACCGCATGTGGTCGATGCTCGGCGTCGGCTTCATCGCGCTGGCGGTGGCCGACTGCATGTACGCGCTGCAGGTCGCGGGCGGCGCCTCGGCGCCCAGCGCGCTCACCAACATGACCTACGACATCGGCGTGATGCTGCTGGCGCTCGCCGCCTGGCAGCCGGTGTCGGCGCTCGAGGCCGACACGCTCCCGAGCGGCGCGGTGCTCGCGATCCCGGCAGGGTTCACCATCAGCGCGCTCGGCCTGTTGATCTACGACCACTTCAGCCGCCTCGACCCGATCGCGCTGGGGCTCACGATGGGGACGATGCTGTTCGCGTTCGCGCGCATCGCGCTCACCTTCCGCGACGTGCGCGCGCTCGCCGAAACCCGCCGCCAGGCGCTCACCGACGATTTGACCTCGATGCCCAACCGCCGCCACTTCCTGCGCCGCGTGCGCGACGGGATCGTCGCCTCGCGGGTGACCGGAAGCAGCGTGGCGCTGTTGATCGTCGATCTCGACCACTTCAAGGAGCTCAACGACACGCTCGGCCACGACGCCGGCGACCAACTGCTCTGCCAGGTGGGCGAGCGGCTGCGCGGCGTGCTGCGCGCCACCGACACCGCCGCGCGGCTCGGCGGCGACGAGTTCGGGGTGCTGCTCTCCGATCCGTGCGACGAGGCCAGCGCGACGGCGGTGGCGGAGAAGATCCTGAAGGCGATCGCCCAGCCGTTCCCGATCAAGGGCGTCGGCCTGCGCGTCACCGCGAGCATCGGCATCGCGCTGTTCCCGCGGCACGCCGAGAACGACGAGCAGCTGATGCAGCACGCCGACGTGGCGATGTACGAGGCCAAGGGCGCGCAGTCCGGATACGCCTGTTACGCGCGCGAGCGCGACAAGCACTCGCTGGAGCGCCTCACGCTCGCGGGCGAACTCTCCTACGCCCTGGAGAACGGCCAGATCGAAGCGCACTTCCAGCCCAAGGCCGACGCCGGCTCGCGCCGGATCGTCGGCGTGGAGGCGCTCGTGCGCTGGCAGCACCCCACGCGCGGCCTGGTCAGCCCGGCGGAGTTCGTGACGGTGGCGGAGCAGGCCGGGCTCGGGCGGGCGCTGACGCGGCGGATGCTCGAGCTGGCCTTGGGGCAGGTCCGGAAGTGGCGCGAAGAAGGCTTCGACCTGCACGTGGCGGTCAACACCACGGTCGCCGACCTGCAGGACACGCAGTTCCCGAGCGAGGTCGCCGCGATGCTCGACGCGCACGGCCTGCCGCCGGAGGTGCTCGTGCTGGAGGTCACCGAGAACATGGTGCTCGCCGACCCCGTGCGCGTCGGCGATGTGCTCGCGCAGCTCGGCGAGCTGGGGCTCGGGCTGTCGCTCGACGACTTCGGCACCGGCTTCTCCTCGCTCACCCACCTGAAGGCGCTGCCGGTGGGGGAGGTGAAGATCGACCGCTCATTCGTAGGGCGGATGACCACCGACCCCGTCGATGCGGCGATCGTGCAGGCCACTATCCAGCTCGCGCACTCGATCGGCATCCGTGTGGTGGCGGAGGGGATCGAGGACCAGGCGACGTGGAACTCGCTGGTGGCCAACGAGTGTGAGCTGGTGCAGGGGTATGCGCTCTCGCGGCCGCTGCCGCCGGGCGACTTCGGCACGCTGCTGCGCGCCCAGCCGCCCAGCTCGGGGGCGGGCGGCGGCGAGAGCGGTCGGTTCCCCGAAGAGACGCCGCTCGGAGCAGGCGAGGCGGTGGTGGGGTCCGACGACACGCTCGCGAGCGACGGCGCCCAAGCGTCCCTTGCCGGCGGGATCGGCGAGTGCCTGTCGGTTGCAGGCGGGAACGGGGCGCTCGCGCTCCCAACGCCTCCGGCGCCGGCGTCGAACGGGCGCCGCAACGGGCGCGCCACCACTGGCGCCGTGCCCGCGATCGCCGCGCCCGAAGCGCTGCGCGACCTCAGCGCGCTCACGCGTACCCATCCGATGATGGACGCCGTGATCGACGAGATCGACGGGCGCATGATCCGCGTCGGCTCGCAATGGCTCGCCGACTTCGCCTCTTGCAACTACCTCGGCTTCGACCTCGACCGCGAGATCATCGACGCGGTGCCCGCCCACCTGGAGGCGTGGGGCACGCACCCGAGCTGGTCGCGCCTGCTGGGAAGCCCGGTGCTGTACGAGCAGATCGAGGAGCGTCTCACCGCGCTGCTCTCAAGCCCCGACTCGCTGGTGCTGCCGACGATCACCCACATCCACCTCTCGACGATCCCGGTGCTCGCCGGCGAGGGCACGATCTACCTCGACTCGCGCGCGCACAAGACGATCTACGACGGCTGCCAGATGGCGCGGGCCCGCGGGGCCACCGTGCAGCGCTTCCGCTTCGAAGACCCCGAGCACCTGCGCGAGCTGCTGCGCGCCGAGCGCGGCGCCGGCCCGCGGCTGGTGTGCATGGACGGCGTCAACAGCATGACCGGCAACCCGCCCGACCTGCCGGCGTTCGCGCAGGTGGCGCGTGAGCACGGCGCGCTGCTGTACGTCGACGACGCGCACGGCTTCGGCGTGATCGGCGAGCGCGGCCCCGCCGAGCGCTGCCCCTACGGGGCGCGCGGCAACTGCATCGTGCGCCACTACGGCGAGAGCTACGACGGCCTGATCCTCGTCGGCGGCTTCTCCAAGGCCTACTCCTCGCTGCTCGCCTTCATCGCCTGCCCGACCGAG
>DATMMB010000116.1:0-2795 GCA_035569895.1 Solirubrobacteraceae bacterium
ACACCCGCCGCCCGCCGAGACGCCTCACCACCTCCTCGTCGGGCACGTCGATCAGCAGCGCCGCGGTCAGGCGCCGTTGAAGCTGCTCGAGCGCCCTCGCCAGCTCCTGCGCCTGCGCCTCGTTGCGGGGAAAGCCATCCAGCAGAAACCCGTCGCGCGCGTCGCCCTCGCCGATCCGCCCCGTGATCATGTCGACGATCACCTCGTCGGGCACCAGCTCGCCCGCCTGCATGTACTTCTGCGCCTTCTCGCCAAGCTCCGTGCCCTCGGCGACCTGCGCGCGCAGCATGTCCCCGGTCGAGATGTGCGCGAGCGTGAAGTCGCTCTGCAGACGCTCAGCCTGGGTGCCCTTGCCCGCGCCCGGCGGGCCGAGGAGGATCAGGTTCAGCTCCGACACCTCCTTCAGCCTAACCGCTTGCGGGCGATTCGGACAACCCCGGGCTGTGGAACGTGCGCGGGGTGTGGGGACGAGTGGCAGCGCCCGCCCCTTCTGCTCCTCAAAATCTTTACTTCAAGAAGCCCTCGTAGCTGCGCATCATCAGCTGCGCCTCCAGCTGCTTCATTGTTTCGAGCGCGACGCCGATCACGATCAGGATCGAGGTGCCGCCGAGCTGCAGGTTGACGTGCGTGCGGTCGAACAGGATCGTTGGTAGCGCCGCCACCGCCGCGAGGAACAGGGCGCCGGGGAACGTCAGGCGGGCGAGGATGCGATCGAGGAATTCCGCCGTCGGGCGGCCCGGGCGCACACCGGGGATGAACCCGCCGTACTTCTTGAGGTTGTCGGCCTGGTCGACCGGGTTGAACGTCACCGCGGTGTAGAAGTAGGTGAAGACGATGATGAAGATCGACTCGCCCACGATGTAGTGCCAGCCGTTGGGCGAAAAGAAGTCCGACACCTGCTGGCCCCAGTGGGTTTTGACCAGCTGCCCGATCGTCGGCGGGAACGCCATGATGCTCGCCGCGAAGATCACCGGGATCACGCCCGCCATGTTCACGCGCAGCGGCAGGTAGGTCTGCCCGCCCTGGCTCATCCGCCGCCCGATCACGCGCTTGGCGTACTGCACGGGGATGCGCCGCTGGCCCTCCATCACGAACACGATCGCCGCCACCACCACCAGCACCATGAACGGCATCATCACCTTGAACACCTGGTTCTGGCTGGTCCACCACGTTTCGATGCCCGCCGGCAGGCGCGAGACGATCGAGGCGAAGATCAGCAGCGAGATGCCGTTGCTGATCCCTTTCTGGGTGATCAGCTCGCCGATCCACATCAGCAGCACGCAGCCGGCGGTGAGGCACACCACGATCAGGAAGATGTGGGCGAAGTCGAACTTCGAGATCACCGATTCGCCGGCGTTCGCCTGCAGCGAGTGGAACAGGAACACGTAGCCCACCGACTGCGCGAACGCGAGGCCGACGGTCAGGTAGCGGGTGTACTGGGTGATCCGTGCCTGCCCCACTTCGCCTTCCTTGGAGAGCTTTTCCAGGGACGGCACCACCACCTGCAGCAGCTGCAAGATGATCGACGCGGTGATATACGGCATGATCCCCAGCGCAAAGATCGCGATCCGCGAGAGGCTGCCGCCGGAGAACAGGTTGAGCAGCCCGAGGATGTTCGTCCCGCCAAGCTGGTGCTGGATCGATTCGACCGCTTTCAGGTTCACGCCCGGCACCGGCAGGTGCGAGCCGAGCCGGTAGATCAGCAGCATCCCCGCCGTGAAGGCGATCTTCTTGCGGATGTCCGGAACTTGAAAGGCGTTGAGGATCGTCGCTAGCATCGCCTCGCGAGTTTGACAGAAAAAAGAGGGGCCCGGCTCGCCGGCCTCCGGCCGGCTTCGCCACCCTCTCAGCGGCGGTGCCCGCCGGCGCGCGGGTCTTCACAGGAGGTCCCAGGGCGGTCGTCGCGCGGTCCGCACCTGACCGTCTCGATCTCTACTGGGTGGCCGTCTCGGCAGCGGCCGTCGCGGGACCGCTCGCCGCGGCGACCACCACGCAGCTGCCGCCGGCCGCCTCGATCCGCTCGCGCGCGGCGGCGCTGAAGGCGTGCGCGTGCACCGTCAGCGCCTTGCCCAGCTCGCCCTTCGCCAGCACCTTCACCGGCACGTCCTTCTTGGTGCCGAGGCCCTTGTCCCGCATCGCCTCCAGGGTCGCCGCCGCGCCGGCGTCGAAGCGCGCGTCGAGGTCACCGATGTTGACGGCCTGCGTGTGCGTGCGGAACGGCTCGAACGGCATCGACTTCTTCATGTGCGGGCCCCTGAGCTTGCGCATCCGCATGTGGATCGGCATCTGCCCGCCCTCGAAGCGCGCCCTGCTCTTGGCGCCCGAACGCGAGCCATACCCCTTCTGGCCTCTGCCAGCGGTCTTGCCGGTGCCCGACCCTTCGCCGCGCCCCACGCGCTTGCGCGGCCTGCGGCTGCCGGGCGCCGGGGCGAGGCTGTGCAGGCCGATGCGTGGCTCCTCGTGGCTCACCTGTTCTCCCGCACTTCCACGAGGTGCCTCACCGCGTGCAGCATCCCGCGCGCCTGAGGGCTGTCCGCCACCTGCACCGAGTGGCCGATCCGGCGCAGGCCGAGCGAGCGCAGCGTCTCCAGCTGGCGCTTGTTGGAGCCGTTGCTCGAACGACGCTGGGTCACGATAAGGGCGTCCATCAGGCCGACTCCTCGGCGGTGGCGGCTGGCTGCTCAGCCGGCGGTGTCTCCGTCTCGGCCTCGGGGGTCGCGGTCGCGGGACCCGCGGCCGGGGCGCCGTCCGCGGCCGCGGCGCTGTCTGCGGGCGGGGCGGGGGCGGGGGCGCTG
>DATMMB010000117.1:0-8578 GCA_035569895.1 Solirubrobacteraceae bacterium
CAGTTCGCCACCGTCAAGGAGGGCTTCATCGGGCGCCACTTGACGTTCGTGCCGCTCGGCGGGGTCAAGGTCGGTCCGGATGATCTGCAGGTGGTGGTCACCAAGGGGCAGGTCGAGGCCGCGCCCAACATCGAGCAGCACGGCGACGAGCTCTCCCAGGCCGACGAGTCGGCCCTTTACCACCACTACGAGCTGAACTACACCCCGCCTGACACCGAGAGCGGACGCCGACTCGCCCGCCGCTGACGCGCCTCAGGGCCGATCCCAGCCACCAGCCGTTGATGAGCCGTTTCCGCGGCCCTGGCGCATCCCCGCACCGGTTTGACAAGAACCGGCGCCGGAGCTACGTTGAGTTGACATAACGGGCGTGCTACCGGCGTCGGCCCCGCCATGTGGGCGGACCGCGATCGCCGCCCGCGGCGACCAAGCGCACCGGAGGAGGTGGCTGCTATGGCTTTCGGGTTCCGTGGTTTTCAGCTTCGAGGACACCGCCGCGTGGCGGTGGCGGGGGCGGTGTCGAGCCTGCTGGCGGCGGCGCTGTTGGCGCTGGTGTGCGCTGCGCCGGCGGGCGCACACAGGTGGGGGCACGCACGTCCGGCGCACACGCCCCCGGCGTGGTCGCACTCGGCGTGGTCGGGCTCCCGTCCACCGGCCCCCACCTCCTACCTGGCGCTCGGCGACTCGCTGGCGTTCGGCTACTCGCAGGCGCGGTTTGACGAACTGTTCCCCGAAGAGAGCCCTGCCGACTTCGAAAGCGGCTACGTCAATGTCTTCGGCGGTGTGCTCAAAGTGTTCCACCCGGGGCTGCAGATCGTCAACGACGGCTGTCCCGGTGAGACCACCGAATCGTTCGTCAAAGGGCCCTGCCCGTACGTGGCGGAGGGCTTTGCGCTGCACCACCCTTACGCCGGCGGGCCCACCTCCGCGCAGCTCTCCGACGCCCTCGCCTACCTGCGGGCGCACCCCGGGGCGGTCAACCCGATCACGCTCGACATCGGCGCCAACGACGCGTTGGGGCTGATCGGGGGGTGCAAGGAGGAACCGTTGTGCATCGCCGCCGGCGCGCCGGGGGTGTTCGGCAAGATCGCGGCCAACCTCGGCCTGATCCTCGGCGATCTCCGCGCCGACGCGCCACGCGCGCAGATCATCGTGCTCGGTCTCTACAACCCCTTCGGGGAAACGATCGCCGGCGGCAACGCGCTCACGGCGCAGCTCAACGAAGTCGAGGCCAAGGTGGCGGCTACCGTCGGCGCGCGCTTCGTCGACCCGCTGCCGATCTTCAACCCGCCGGGGGCGCTAGAAGCGCCGACGATCTGCCTGCTCACCAATATGTGCACACCGCTCAAAGACATCCATCCCACCGCACTCGGCTACAAGGTGCTCGGCGGGCTGGTGCTGCAGCAGTACCTGCTTGGTGTGCGTCCCCTGAGGCCCTGAAGCTCGCCTCACGCCGCCGCGCGGGCAGCGTCGCCGAACGGCGGTCGCTCTCTCGCGGCGGCGGCCTCTTCGAGAATCCGCAGCATCGCCGAGGCTGCCGGGATCATGCGCGTCTTCGCGCCCCGTTTTCCCGGCAGCGCGGCGGTCACGGTGCGCAGCGGGGGGTGCGGGGAGAGCGCGCGCACAACGAGGTCTTCGCGCTTAGGGCCGGCGAGCGCGAGCTCCGGGATCAGCGCCACCCCCACGCCCGCCGCCACCAGCCCCTGAACCGTCTGGTAGTCGTCGCTTTCAAACGCCACGTTCGGCTCGAACCCCGCCGCGTGGCAGCAGCGCACCACATGCCGCGCGCACGGGCTCTGCGCCGAGGTCTGCACCCACGCCTCGCCCGATAGCTCCTGCAGGCGCGGCGCGCGCCTGCCCGCCAGCCGGTGGCCGCGCGGCAGCGCGAGGTAGAGCGGGTCGCGCAACAGCTCCACCCGCTTGAGCTCGCCGCCGGCGGCTGACGGCGCCCGCTCGCCGTCGGCCCGCGGCGCGGCGGCGGCGCTCAGCGACGGTCGCTCACCCTCGCCGAACTCGAACAGCAGCGCGAGGTCGAACTCGCCCGCGCGCAGACGCGGCGCGATCTCCTCCGGCTCGCCCTCGGCGAGCGTCAGCTCCACCTGGGAGTAGGAGGTGCGAAACATGGCGATCGCCACCGGCATCAGCGTCGCGCCGGCGGTGGGGAACGACGCCATCCGCAGCTGCCCGCCGCGCAGGCCGGCGAGCGCCGCGAGCTCCTCCTCGGCCGCTTCCAGGCGGGCGAGAATCCCCTCCGTGTGCTCCACCAGCGTGCGGCCGGCGCCGGTGAGGCGCACCCCGCGGGGGAGGCGTTCGAGCAGCGCCATCCCCGTCTGTGCCTCCAGCGCCGCGATCTGCTGGGAGACGGCCGACTGCGTGTACGACAGGGCGTCAGCCGCGGCGGAGAACGATCCCCGCTGCGCCACCTCGCGCAGCACCCGTAGACGGGCCACATTTAGCATCAGCATTACTTATAGCAGCTATCATTACTATCACTTGTACTGATGGCAGGAGGGTGTCACGCTGTCGGTGAAAGGAACGCAAATGGGGCCAGGAACGCAAATGGGCCCGTACGCCATTTTGTTCCGGAGCCCCGCACACCGCCTCTGTTCCCCGACACCGCCCCCGCAGCGACCGCTCCCGCGGCGCGGCGGGAGGCCCGCATCCAAGTCCCCAAAAACTTTTCGACCGCCACTACACGGCAGGAGCTGAGAGTTATGTCCGCCAAGATCATCGTCTCCTACGACGGCACCAACAACGAGGACGACGCCGTCGCCCTCGGCCGCGTGTTCGCTCGCGCCGGCGCGGAGGTTGCCCTCGCGTACGTGCGCCACACCCAGGAGCCCGAGCCCGACCGCGAGGTGCTCGCCGAGCGCGAGGCCGAGGCGCTGCTGGCGCGCGGCGTCGAGCTGCTCGGGGTCCCCGGCGCCGCTCAGCATGTGGTCGCCGACCGCTCGACCCCGGAGGGGCTGCGCGCGCTCGCCGAGCGCGAGGGCGCCGACGCGATCGTGTTCTGCTCGGACTCCCACACCGCGCCGCGGCACGTCACCGTCGGCAACTCCGCGCAGCGACTGCTCGACGGCGGGCGCTTCGCGATCGCGATCGCCGGCGCCGGCCTCGCCAACGTCGAGGGCGAGCCGGTGCAACGGATCGCGGTCACCGACGACCCCACCGACCCGAGCGCGCAGAGCACCGCGCAGGCGCTTGCACAGGCGCTCGGTGCGAGCGTCGCCCCCGCCACGCCCGGTCACGACGGCGATCTGGTCGTGCTCGGCTCTCGTCCAGAGGCAGGTCAGGGCCAGGTGGCGCTGAGCGCCGCCTCGCTCAACCTGATCGAGGACGACGCCGGCGCGGTGCTCGTGGTGCCCCGCGGTGTGACGCTCTCCTTCGGCGTCACCGCGCCGGCCGGCGCGTAACACGCAGCGTAGGCATGCCGCCGGTGGCCCTCGGGGGAAGGGCCACCGGCTTTTGCGGCGAAAATGCCTCCGAGGCTCCATGTCGGCAGCGACGACTCAACGCGACCTCCACGAGCCGTCAGGCTGGAGCGAGCGCATCCGCCACGCGCTCGCGCACAACCGCTTCGTGCTCTACGAGCAGCCGCTGCTGGAGCTGTGCAGCGGCGCCGTCGCGCGCCACGAGATCCTGCTGCGGATGGTTGCCGACGACGGCGAGCACATCGCGCCGTTGGCGTTCCTGCCCACCGCCGAGCAGGTCGGCCTCGTGCAGGCGATCGACGCCTGGGTGATACGCGGCGCGATCGACCTGATCGCCCGCCAGGCGCGCCGCGGTCAGCGCGTGCAGCTGGACGTCAACATCTCCGGCGCCTCGGTCACCGACCCCGAGCTGCTCGCGGTCGTCGAGCACGAGCTGGCGGTCGCCGCGATCGACCCGTCCTGCCTGAGCTTCGAGATCACCGAGACCGCCGCGATCGCTGACATCGAGCGCGCGCAGCTGTTCGCCGGGCGGCTCGGCGGGCTCGGCTGCGGCTTCGCGCTCGACGACTTCGGCGCCGGGTTCGGGTCGTTCTTCTACCTCAAGCACATTCCCTTCGACACGCTCAAGATCGACGGCGAGTTCATCCGCGGACTCGTGCACTGCGAGCGCGATCAGATCATGGTGAAGGCGATCGTCGGCGTCGCGCGCGACCTCGGCACGCAGACGGTCGCCGAGCTCGTCACCGACGACGCCACGCGCGAGCTGGTGCACAGCTACGGCGTCCACTACGCCCAGGGCTACGGCATCGGCCGTCCCCGCCCGATCACCGCCACCTGGCCGGGGGCGTTCGCGGGGCCTGCCGCCGGCGGGTGCGCGGAGCCTACCGCCGGCGAGTGCGCGGACCGCGAACGCGTCGGGACCGGCGGGGGGGCGGGCTCCCCGACCTTCCCACGCGCCACCGCGCCGTCGCTCGCAGGCGCAGGTAGCGCGTCCACGCCTGCGTGAAGTCCAGCCCGGTGCCTACGAGGTGGCCCACCGGGCCGCTCCACAGCCATCCCTCCGCACGCTGCGGCGCCCGCATCGGACGGCACGATATCGTGCCCCGCAGCCGATGCCCGACACCCTCACCACGACCATCACCGAGCTGCCCGAGTCGCGGGTGCGCGTACAGGTGCGGGTGGCGCCGGAGGAGATCGAGCGGCGCGTGGAGGGCAAGGCGCGCGAGCTCGGGCACGAGCTGAAGCTGCCCGGCTTTCGCCGCGGCAAGGTGCCCGCGCCGCTCGTGATCCAGCGCGTCGGGCGCGAGGCGGTGCTCGAGGGGGCGGTGCGCGACACGCTCGGCAGCTGGTATGTCGAGGCGCTGGAGAGCAGCGAGATCGTGCCGGTCGGCGACCCCAAGATCGAGCTCGGGGAGCTGCCCCCCCGCGGGGAGCGCCTCGAGTTCTCCTTCGAGATCGGCGTGCTCCCGAAAGCGACGCTCGGGCGCTACCGCGAGCTGGAGGTCGGGCGCGCCGAGCCACTCGTCGAGGAGGCGCAGGTCGACCGCGAGCTCGACGGCATCCGCGAGCGCCTCGCACGCCTGGAAACCGTCGAGCGCCCCGCGGCGGAAGGCGACTTCGTGGTGATCGACTACACCAGCGCGCTCGTCGCGGAGGCGAACGGCGAGCAGCCGCAAGGGGTCGGCGACCAGGGGGAGCCTGCCCGGGGCGGGCGCGGCGCCGACGCGCAGTCAGGCGCGCAAGACCGACCGCCCGCCGGCGGCGAAGAGCGCGACCGGCTCCTCGAGCTGGGCTCCGGCGCGCTGATCGAGGGCCTGGAAGCGGGGCTGGTGGGCGCGTCCGCGGGCGACACCCGCACGCTTGCGCTCACCCTTCCCGATAGCCGCGAGCGCGAGGAGCTCGCCGGCCGCGACGTTAGCTTCGAGGTGACGGTGAAGGAGGTCAAGCGCAAGCAGCTTCCCGCGGTCGACGACGACCTCGCGGTCGACACCGGCTTCGACGCGCTCGAGGACCTGCGCGATGACATCCGCGCGCGGCTGCGAGAGGCGCACGAACGGCAGATCGAGGAGGAGTTCCGCACGGCGGCGCTCGACGCCGCCGTCGAGCAGGCGCAGGTGCAGGTGCCGCCCGCCCTGATTGAGGCGCGCGCGCGGGAGATGTGGGAGCGGGTGGTGCACGCGCTGGGGCACGAGGGGATCACGCGCGAGTCCTACCTGCAGCTCACCGGCCGCGACGAGCAGGAGATCCTCGCCGAGAACGCGCCCACCGCCGAGCGCGCGCTGCGCCGCGAGGCGGTGCTCACGGCGGTCGTCGCCGCGGAGCGGATCGAGCCCGAGGAGCAGGAGCTGCTGGAGGCCGTGCGCCCCGCCGCCGAGCGGGCGCAGGAAGCACCCGAGCGGCTGCTCACACGGCTGCGCGACGCCGGACGGCTCGATGAAATCCGCGAGGATCTCGCCGCGCGCAAGGCGATCGACCTGATCGCGTCCACCGCCGTGCCGATCCCGCTCGAGCAGGCGCACGCGCGCGAGCAGCTGTGGACACCGGAGAAGGAGCGCTCTGAGCGCGCGCGCGAGGAGCAGGTGGCCGAGGCGCAGGAGCACACGCTCGAACACGGCCAGGGCGCGGGGAAGCTGTGGACGCCGGATCGGTAGCCTACCCGGCGACCGGTGAGCGCCCGACCGGTGAGCGCCCGGGTGGGCGGGCACCGGGTGGGCGGGCACCCGTTACCCTGTCGAGAAGACGGCATCGCGGCTGGGCCCGCTGCGCGGCGGTGCGAATATCGAGGTTGCCGTGGAGGAATCCCATGGGCGAGGCGAAACTGAAGCGAGGACTATGAGCCACTCCAGGAGAGCACGATGAGCCCGTTGGTGCCGATGGTTGTCGAGCAGACCTCCAGAGGAGAGCGTGCGTTCGACATCTACAGCCGTCTGCTCAATGAGCGGATCATCTTCCTCGGCACCCCCGTCGACGACCAGATCGCCAACCTCGTGGTTGCCCAGCTCTTGCACCTGGAGTCTGAGGACCCCGAGAAGGACGTCTCGCTGTACATCAACTCGCCCGGGGGCTCCGTCTACGCCGGGCTTGCGATCTACGACACGATGCAGTTCATCAAGCCCGACGTGCAGACGATCTGTGTGGGGATCGCGATGTCGATGGGCGCGCTGCTGCTGGCGGGCGGGGCGCACGGCAAGCGGATGGCGCTGCCCAACGCGAAGATCCTGATTCACCAGGTCTCCTCCTCCTTCCAGGGGCAGGCGACCGACATCGAGATCCACGCCAAAGAGATCATCGACGTGCGCCATCGGCTGGACGAGATCATCGCCAAGCACACCGGCAAAGACTTGGAGCGGGTGCGCAACGACACCGAGCGCGACTACTTCATGAGCTCCGAGGAGGCCACCGAGTACGGCATCATCGACCGCGTGATCACCGAACACTGAACGACGCCCGCTGAGCTGCGCTGGCCGATCGGGGCTAGCATCTGATCCCCGATCAGTCTGCGTCCTCGGTCGCTCGTGTGCAGGCCGATCAGTCGATCGCATTAGATCGACGATCGGCACACTCGCGGGGTGGTGGGCCTTTCGAGACTCGAGCTGCTTGCTCAGCGAACGTCGTTCCTGGCATAAGAGATTAATTGGGACAAGACGATGGCAAGACCGACCGACTCCAACGAGCAGCTCCTGTGCAGCTTCTGCGGCAAGTCCCAGCGGCAGGTGAAGAAGCTGATCGCCGGGCCCGGCGTGTACATCTGCGACGAGTGCATCGACCTCTGCAACGAGATCATCGACGAGGAGCTCGCGCCCACGCCGATGTTCGACCTCGAGAAGCTCCCCACGCCGCGGGAGATCTACGGGGTGCTCGACGAGTATGTGATCGGCCAGGAGACTTCCAAGCGCACGCTGTCGGTGGCGGTGTACAACCACTACAAGCGCGTGCAGATGATGCAGAGCGGCGACTCCGACGTCGAGTTGCAGAAGTCCAACATCCTCTTGCTCGGCCCCACCGGCTGCGGCAAGACGCTGCTAGCGCAGACGCTCGCGCGGATCCTCAACGTGCCGTTCGCGATCGCCGACGCCACTGCGCTCACCGAGGCGGGGTACGTGGGGGAGGACGTGGAGAACATTCTCCTGAAGCTGATCCAGGCCGCCGACTACGACGTCAAGAAGGCGGAGACGGGGATCATCTACATCGACGAGGTCGACAAGATCGCGCGCAAGGCCGACAACCCGTCGATCACGCGCGATGTCTCCGGCGAGGGCGTGCAGCAGGCGCTGTTGAAGATCCTCGAGGGCACCCAGGCTTCGGTGCCGCCGCAGGGGGGGCGCAAGCATCCGCACCAGGAGTTCCTGACGATCGACACGACCAACGTGCTGTTCATCTGCGGCGGCGCGTTCGCCAACCTCGACAAGGTGATCGACCGCCGCATCGGGCACAAGGGCATCGGCTTCGGCGCCGCGATCGACATTCCCACCGATCGCGACACTGGCGAGGTGTTCGAGAAGTGCCTGCCCGAGGACCTGATCGAGTACGGGCTGATCCCCGAGTTCATCGGCCGCCTGCCGGTGATGAGCGCCGTGCACCAGCTCTCGCGCGAGGATCTCGTCTCGATCCTCGTCGAGCCGCGCAACGCGCTGGTGAAGCAGTTCCAGCGCTTCTTCTCCTTCGACGGCATCGAGCTGGTGTTCGCCGAGGAGTCGCTCGCCGCGATCGCCGAGCGGGCGCTGCAGCGCAACACCGGCGCGCGCGGGCTGCGGTCGATCATCGAGGAGATATTGCTGGAGGTGCAGTTCGAGCTGCCCTCACGGCGCGACGTGAAGAAGTGTGTGGTGACGCGCGAGACCGTCGAGCAGGGTCGCACGCCGACGCTCGTCACCGAGGCCGCCCCCGAAGAGGCGCCGGCGAGCGCCGCCAAGCCGCGCGCGCGGCGGCTGCGCGAGGAGTCGGCCTGAGAGCTGTCGGAGTGCCGCCCTCGCCCACCATGCTGGTATTCACGATCGCGATACGGGGGTCGGTGTTGTCATGGAAAATCTGAAAGCCGATAGCAATTGCTATCGGCTAAAAAAAAGTTGAACACAAACCCCCGACCCATCGCCGCCCCCGGGCACCGCCGCTGTACCCGCAGCCTTGGTCAGCGGCGCAGACACGGGCGC
>DATMMB010000118.1:0-6116 GCA_035569895.1 Solirubrobacteraceae bacterium
CGCTTCTTGCTCATTGAGCCGATTCTACGATCTCGGGGTCGAGTGTCACCGCACGCCGCAGCGTGCGCCGAAGGCCGTGGTTGCGTTCGGCGAGACGTGCACAATCGCGCCTGGGGCGGTCGGCGTGATCGGCGCGGCAGAGGTAGGCGCCGCGCCCGGGAAGCGTGTACGGGCGGTCGATGACGGCGCGGGCGGGCGGGCTTTCATCCTGGGCGATCGCGATGCGCACCAGCTCTAGCTTCGGCCCGATCCGCCCGCAGCCGACGCAGCGGCGCCGGGGCACGTGGCCAGCGCCTATGACGCCTGCTCCTCGGCGGCCGCCGGCGAGCCGACGGTCTCCACCGCCGGCGCCGCAGCCGCGGGGGGCGCCTGCGCCGGCGTGTCCGTCGCCGGCGCCGCGCCGCCGCCGTTGGCGCCCAGGTCGGCAACGTGGTCGCCGGCGACCTCGGCGAGCGCTTGGTGGGCCTCCAGGCCGCAGTAGCGCGAGCCCGGCAGCGAGGCGTTCGGGCAGCGGCGGCCGTTGGAGAGGATCGCCGCGCAGCGGCCGGAGACTTCCTCCTCCTCGTAGCCGTGCTCGGCCTCCTCGGCGGCGAACTCGGTCTCCGAGCGGATGTCCACGCGCCAGCCGGTGAGGCGCGCGGCGAGTCTCGCATTCTGGCCCTCGCGGCCGATCGCCAGCGAGAGCTGGTCGTCGGGGACGATCACGGTCGCCTGCTTGGCGTCGTCGTCGACGAGCACCTCGCGCACGCGCGCGGGCGAGAGCGCCTTGGCGACAAAGCGGGCGGGCTCTTCGTTGAAGGGGATGATGTCGATCTTCTCGCCGCGCAGCTCGGAGACCACCATTCGCACGCGCGAGCCGCGCGGGCCGACGCAGGCGCCGACCGGGTCGACGCCGTCGGCGTGCGAGATCACGGCGATCTTCGAGCGGTAGCCGGGCTCGCGCGCGACGTTGGCGATTTCAACGAGGCCGTCGGCGATCTCGGGGACCTCCAGCTCGAACAGCTTCTTGATCAGCTCGGGGTCGCGGCGGGAGACGATGATCGAGGGGCCCTTAGTCGAGGCGGAGACCTCCTTGATGACGGCCTTGATCCGCTGCGAGTGGTCGTAGCGCTCGCCGTCGACCTGCTCTGACTTGGGCAGCAGCGCCTCGACGCGCTCGCGCAGCTGCACGAGCGTGTAGCGCGAGTCGGACTGCTGCACGATGCCGGTGATCAGCTCGCCGACGCGGTCGCGGTACTCCTCGAACATCATGTCGCGCTCGGCCTCGCGGATGCGCTGCAGGATCACCTGCTTGGCGGTTTGCGCGGCGATCCGGCCGAAGTCGTCGGGCGTCACGTCGCGTTCGCCGATCTGGTCGCGGTACTGCTCGAACTTGGCGGGGTCGATTTCCGGCTCCTCCGGTTCGCGCAGCTCACCCGTCTCGGGATCGACGACGGTGCCCTCGTCGATCGTCTCGACGATCAGGTGCGCCTCCAGGCGCTCGGGGATGATCAGCTCGATCACGCGGAAGTCGGCCGTCTCGCGGTCCATTTCCACGCGCGCGTACTTGGCCGAGCCGGGCTGCTTCTTGTAGGCGGAGAGCAGAGCGTCCTCCAGCGCCACCATCAGCTTCTCGGACTCGATGCCCTTCTCGCGCGCGAGCGCGTGCATTGCTTCGAGGATCTCGCGTGACATCGGTGGTTCCTCCTACTCCTCAACCAGGTTGGAACGGCGGATCTCCGCGTAGGGGATCGTGACGAGCGCCCCGTCGGCGGCGAGCGTGATCTCAGTGTCGGATGCCCCCACGAGCTCCCCGGTGTAGCTGCGCCGGCTCAGCGAAGAGGGCTGGTGAATCATGGCCCGCCCACCCACCGGCTGGTCGGGTGGGTGGGCACTCATTCGTACGCGCGCGCGGCGGCCGACAAAGCGGCGGAAGTGGTCGGGCTTGGTGAGCGGACGCTGCAACCCCGGCGAGGAGACCTCGAGCGTGTAGCGCTCGCGCAGCGGCGCCAGCGCCACGGTCACCCGCTCGCACAGCGCCAGCGTGACACCGTCGGGATGGTCGATGTAAACCCGCAGTGTGCTGGCGCCGACCCGCTCGGCGAGCAGCACCTCGACGCTTGGCTCGCGCGCGGCGAGCAGCTCTTCGGTTTCGCGTTGCAGTGTTGACATACCACCTCCAAAAATGAAAAAAGCGGGCGATCCGCCCACTTTCGGCACGACAGCTGGCGCCTGCGCACCAGCACGAAAGCTGTCCTGCGAGCATAGCATCGGCATGTCTCAGGAGCCGGCGACCGCGCGCCGCGAACGGTCGCGGTAGACACGGTAGTCGCGGCGCTCGGGGCGCAGCGAGCAGGCGAGCGCCAGCGGGTGGCGAGCCTCCTCGTGGCGGCCGAGCTGCTGCATCGCGCGTCCCAGGCAGAAGAGCGCGTAGTCGTTGGTGGGCGTCTGCGCGGCGATCGCCCCGAACTCCGCGGCGGCGTCCTCGTAGCGCTGCGCGTGAAACAGCGCGCGGCCGAGCGCCTCGCGGATCGAGGCCTTGTCGGGCTCGAGCTTGCGCGCACGGGTGAGCGAGACGATCGCGGCCTGGTGGTCGCCGTGGCTGAGCAGCTCGCAACCGCGACGGTAGAGGTCGTAGACGCTGTCCATCGCCTCCCCACTTTAGAGGGGTGTCACGCCTGCGTTCGCAACCGCTCCACCGCGTCGAGGATCGCCTCCGCCACCTGCTCCTTGCTCGCGCGTGGCACGCGCTGCTCGCCGGCTGCGGTGAGGATCGTGACCTCGTTGTGCGCGACCTCGAAGCCGATGTCAGGCCGCGAGATGTCGTTGACCACCACCGCGTCGAGCCGCTTGGCGCGCAGCTTGACGCGACCGTGATCGAGCGCGCGCGCGCCGTGCTCGGCCGCGAACCCGACGAGCGTCTGGCGGGCGGTGCGCCGTGCGGCCAGTGCGCTGAGCACGTCGGCGGTCGGCTCCAGCTCCAGCGTGAGACGCTCACGCTCGGCCTTCTTGATCTTGCCGTTCCGCGCGGCCGCCGGGCGGAAGTCGGCGACGGCGGCGGCCATCAGCAGCACGTCGCAGCGCGGGAACTCTCGCTCGCACGCCTGTTGCAGCTGCGCCGCGGTGGAGACCTCGCACCAGGTCACACCCGGGGGGTGCGGCAGCGAGACGTTGGCGCCCACCACCGTCACCTCCGCCCCCCGCGCGCACGCGGTCTGCGCGAGCGCCAAGCCCATGCGCCCGGAGGAGCTGTTGCCGAGGAAGCGCACGCTGTCGATCGGCTCGCGCGTGCCGCCGGCGGTGACGAGCACGCGCAGCCCCCGCCACGCCTGCTGTGCCGCGGGCGACCCAGCGCCCGCGCCCCCGGCCGGTTGCACGCGGTCGGGTACCTCGGCGATCAGGCGCTCGCAGGCCTCCAGCAGCCGCGCGGGCTCGGGCAGGCGGCCGACGCCCTCCTCCCCCTTCGAGGCTAGGCGCCCGCTGTCGGGGGCGATCACGTGCACGCCGCGGGCGCGCAGCGCGTCGAGGTTGGCGCGCACCGCCGGGTGCTCGTACATGCGGTTGTTCATCGCGGGCGCGACCACGACCGGACAGGTGGCAGCGAGCGCGGCGCTCGTCAGCAGGTTGTCGGCGTGTCCGTGTGCGAGCTTGGCGATCGTGTTGGCGGAGGCGGGGGCGATCAGATAGAGGTCGGCGGCCTCGACGAGCGCGAGGTGGCCGATCGGCTGATAGGTCGGTGACTCCTGGTCGGGGAAGGCGCCGTGCGCGGGATCGCGCTCGAACTCGCTTACGAGCACCGGGGCGCCGGTGAGCGCCGTGAACGACGCCTCGCCGACGAAGCGCCGGCTGGCGGGCGTCTGCACGACGCGCACGGCGTGCCCGGCGGCGGTCGCCAGGCGCACGAGCTCCAGCGCCTTGTAGGCGGCGATCCCGCCGCTTACGCCGAGCAGGATTCTGGACATGACCCGGTTTTAGAGCGGTATATGCAAGTCGGCAATCCCTGGTCGTTACGTTGCGGCCCTAGGACGTTCGCTGAGCAAGCGAGGCAAGACGGAAATACCCGCCCACCCGCGTGGCGTGCTCAGCACGCGAGCGACCGAGGATGCAGCATCGCGCTGGCCGAAACGGGGATGCGAGCCGCAGACGAATGTCTCCCGGCTTCGGTCAGCGGGCGTCCTAGCGGTATTGGTACTTGATCTTCCCCTGGGCGACCTCCTCGAGAGCTATCGTCAGGTAGTTCTTGGAGGTGGTGTCGATCATCGGCGGGGGGAACTCGTCGAACGTGCCCTCGCCGAGGTTGTGGTAGTAGCTGTTGATCTGGCGCGCGCGCTTAGCGGCCACCAGCACGCTGGCGTAGTTTGAGTCGACGTTCTCCAGCAGATGGTCGATGCGTGGTGAGATCACGGTGTCGGGTGCCCTTTCGTGGTGGGAGCACAATTGTAGAGCCTCACCGCTCCAGCGCTCCCGAGACGATCGCCACCAGCTCCTCCAAAGCCTCATCCAGACGCAGCGAGACGTGAGGGGGCAGGCCCCTCACGGGCTCCCCCCCTCACTCCAACCCCGCGCCGACGATCGCCGCCAACTCCTCGAGCGCCTCATCGAGACGGTCGTTGACGACGACGTGAGCGAACTCGGACTGGGCGCGCAGCTCCTGCTCGGCGACGCGCAGACGCCGCTCGACCTCCTCCGGGCCGTCCGCGCCGCGCCCGACCAGACGGGTGTGCAGCGCCTCGAGCGAGGGCGGCGCGATGAAGACCTGCAGCGCCTCGGGCCAGGCGGCGCGCACTTGGCGGGCGCCCTGGACCTCGATCTCGAGCACGACCGGCACGCCGGCCCGCACCCGCTCCTCGAGCTCGCCGCGCAGCGTCCCGTAGCGGCGGCCGGCGTAGTCGGCGTGCTCGACGAACTCGCCCGCGCGTACGCGCCGTTCGAACTCCTCCGGAGTGAGGAAGTGGTAGTCGACCCCGTCGCGCTCGCCCGGCCGTGCGGGGCGGGTGGTCGCCGAGACCGACAGCTCCAGGCGCGGCAGCCGCTCCATCAGACCACGGATCAGCGTCCCCTTGCCGACGCCCGAGGGACCAGTGATGACGAACACGCGCGCCACGGCGGGTACCCTAATGAGGGGGTCGGGCGAAGCGCCGCGAACTCGGCGCGGGCGATGCCTGACACGAGTGGGTGCCAGCCGACGACGCTCAGCGGCGCAGCAGCGAGACGAGCTCGGAGCGCTGGCGGTCGGAGAGGCCGCCGATCGTCTTGCTCGGGGCGATGCGGCAGTGGGCGAGGATCTTGTTGACCTTGACGCGCCCGTACTTCGGGACCGCGAGCATCATGTCGAAGACCTTCGCCGTTTCGATGAACTCGGGCGGTTCGAGCAGGATCGTGTGAATCGAGAGGCGGCCGGCCTTCAACTCGCGCTTGAGGCGCGCGCGCTCGCTGCGGATGCGGTTGGCTCTGGCGAGCGCGTCCAAACGCTGGTCGATCGAGCGCTCGGGAGCCACCGAGTGCTTGGAGGGCGTCACGCCCGTCGCCGTCACCATGGGCGGCGAGTCTACACACACACGCACGCATGGGCGGTGCGGGCGCCCAATTCACCTAAAGCTCGATCTGAGGTTGAGGCATGTGGAGGTAGGTGGACGGTGGGGAGCCGCGTTTGCAGGGGTTTTTCAAACCCATCCGATTGGCCGTGCGGCCAATCAAAGGGGTGGGTCGCCGCCGCCGACGAGCGCTCCGATCGAGCTGGCGCCGGGGATGCCGCCGCTCCCGACAAGCGCCCCGATCGAGCTGGCGCCGGCGACGCGCACGCGTCGCGCGAGCGCGCGGTTGACACGCGCCGGCCAGCAGGGGCCGCCATAGACGAAGCCGGTGTACGCCTGCACGAGCGTCGCCCCGGCGAGGATCCGCTCCCACGCGTCCTCGGGTGTGGAGACGCCGCCGACGGAGATCAGCACCAGGCGCTTCCCCACGCGCGCGTGCAGCAGTCGCAGCACCTCGACGGCGCGTGGGCGCAGCGGCGGACCGGAGACCCCGCCACCATCCACCTCGGAAAGCGCGGTGGGGTCAGAGAGCACACCGCGATCCGCGGTGGTGTTCACGGCGACGATCCCGTCGAGCGAGAGCTCGAGCGCCAGGTCGGCGAT
>DATMMB010000119.1:0-2215 GCA_035569895.1 Solirubrobacteraceae bacterium
TCCGTCGTTGAAGAGGGTCGAGCTTTCGAACCTGTAGGCACCGGGCTGTTCGAACTTGCACCTACCTTCCCACGCGGCCCGCGGTGCGGTGGGACTCACTGGCACGCTGGGCGAGCAGGTCGGGGCGGTTCCCATCCACGCGATGTTCGCCTTGGTGATCGCGTTGTCGGTGAACACCACTTCGCCGCCGGCGGCGATCGTGACCCTGCTCGCGGGCGCCGGGTTCGACCCCGAGCCGGGGGCCGCCCAGCAAGGCCAGGCAGGCTCGACGCAGTTTTCGTTGACTTCGAGCTTCGCTTCGGGCGGGCCGGCGGCGAGAGCGGGCACAATCGCGACGGCAGCTCCGAGCACGGCTGCCACGGGTAGGTAACGCCTACGCAGCTTCACAATCCCAGCCCACCTTTCAAATCGAGTACCCAGTCGGTCCCGCATGCTCGTCCAAAGACGCCGCTGCACGCTCTGCCAACCAAGGACTCCGCCCGGGCGCGATCCTTCCCGGCGCCTTTCGCGGCGCACCGTCCAGCGCTCGAGGCCCTGCGGCACTCGAGAAACCCCCTCACCCAAGGCCCACATGAGCACGCGAGCACCCCCCCGCCAGCCGCACTCCAGCAGTTGAGGTCCTGGGACGCCCAGGAAACCCTGACCCAAACGCCTGCGTGAGCGGCGGGTCGCCTCGCCCGCCCGCCGAGCACGTCACCGCGCGGCTGCTGGGGCCGGCGCGCCTACGACGCTTCGCGCGCGGCGCGCCTGGCGGACAGCACCGCCACGAGCGCCACCGCCAGCGCGAGCACGCACGGGACGATCACCAGCAGCGCCGCCTCGCCGCCCGGCCAGCTGGCGCCGAGGCCCTCCGCCAGCCAGAACAAGCCGAACGCGCAGAGCATCACGCCGACCGCGAACTTCATCGTGTTCTCGGGCACCCGCGCCAGCGGCGCGCGCACCGCGACGCCCGCGAGGACGACGAGCAGCACCGCCGTCGCGGCGGCGCCCGCGGCGAGGGGCACGTTGTGCTGATTGGTGCCGAACGTGACGACGATCACCACGACCTCCAGACCCTCCAGCAGCACGCCTTTGAAGGCGATCGCGAACGAGTAGCCGTCGAAGCCGGCACGGAGGCGGGGAGCCGCGCGCGCCGACCCGACAGACTCCTCGTAAATCGCGAGCTCGTCGTGCTTGGCCTTCAACCCCGCGCTGCGCAGCACCGCCTTGCGCAGCCACTGCACGCCGACGGCGAGCAGCACACCGCCGACAAGCACGCGCAGTGCGTCAAGCGGCAACGCGGTGAGCGCCCCGCCGAGCGTCGCCACCGCCAGCGCCAGCGCCAGCGTCGCTGCGCCGGCGCCGCCGAGCGCCGAGGGCCAGCCGCGCGTGGCGCCGACGGCGAGCACGATCGTGAGCGCCTCCACCGCCTCGACGGCGCAGGCGAGGAACACCGAGATGGCGAGGCCGGCGTCGGCGCCGCTCATGGCGTGCGTGCGGGATCGCGGTGCATCGCAATGCAGTGTCGCGCACCCGCCACGATGGTAGGAGGCCGACGGCTAACTGCTAGGCCGACGGCTAACCGCTAGGCCGACGGCTAACCGCCGCTAACCGACGGTGCGCACGCGCGGCCCCTTCGCCGCGTACATCGCGCGGTCGGCCTCCATCAAGGCCGCTTCGGCGCCGGGCGAGTCGCCGTCGAGCGCGGCGACCCCCACCGAGGCGGCGACCGAGATGCGCTCGCAGGCGTCGCCGCCGCCCCCCACGCTGACGCCCACGCCGGCGATCGCCTCGCACAGCGTGGTGGCAACTTTGCGGGCGTCCTCGGCGGTGGTGCCGGCGAGCAGCACCGCGAACTCGTCGCCGCCCAGGCGCGCCACCATGTCGGTGCCGCGCAGGCGGTGCTGCAACTCGGCGGCGATCGCCTGCAACAGCTCATCGCCGATCTTGTGGCCGTAGGTGTCGTTCACCTGCTTGAAGCCGTCGAGGTCGATCACCAGCAGCGCGGCCTGCTCGCCGTAGCGGCGGCAGCGCGCGACCTGCATCGCCAGCTGGCGCTCCAGCAGCCGGCGGTTGAAGAGGCCGGTGAGCGAGTCGTGTTCGGCGAGGTGGCGCAGCCGCGCCTCCATCAGCTTACGCTCGGTGATGTCCTGGATCTGGGCGATGAAGTGCTGCGGGCGGCCCTGGCGGTCGCGCATCAGCGACACCGACAGCATCGTCGAGATCACATGACCGC
>DATMMB010000120.1:0-3053 GCA_035569895.1 Solirubrobacteraceae bacterium
CTGCCCGAGGCCCACCGCGGCTGCGACGTCCGACAGGTTGCACTTGCCGCCGGCGAGCAGCGTGTCGAAGGCATCGGGCCCGGACTTCAGCTGCCCGTGCCAGCGGTGCAGCTCGATGCTGCGCAGCTCCGCCGCCGAGCCGCCCGAAATCGCCCCGCCCTCGATGGTGGTGATGTTCTTGTTGGGGTGGAAGCTGAACACCACCAGGTCGCCGAAGCTGCCGATGCGCTTACCCTCCCAGGCCGAGCCGATGGCGTGCGCCGCGTCCTCGACGACACGCAGCCCGTGGCGGCCGGCGATCTCATAAAGCCGCCCCATGTCGACCGGCAGGCCGGCGAAGTGCACCGGCATGATCGCGCGGGTGCGCGGCGTGATCGCCTGCTCCACCTGCGCGAGGTCGAGGTTACGCGAATCGAGGCCCACATCGACGAACACCGGGCGCGCGCCGACGCGCATGATCACGTTGGCGGTCGCCACGAAGCTCAGAGCCGGCGTGATCACCTCATCGCCCGGGCCGATCCCGCAGGCGAGCAGCGCGATCTCGAGCCCCGCGGTCGCCGAGGTCTGGGTGCGCACCGGTCGGCCGCCCAGATAGTCCGACAGGGCGCTCTCGAGCGCCGCCACCTTCGGCCCGCTCGCGAGCCAACCCGAGCGCAGCACCTCAACCACCGAGGCGATCGTCTCCTCGTCGATGGTGGGACGGGTGAAGGGCAGGAACTTTTCCACGGTTTTCGCCGAATCGTTCATGAGCGCGACACCAGCACGACTCCCAGCACGATGATCGCGATGCCCGCGACGCGCTGGGCGTTGGGCACCTCCGCGAGCAGCCACCACGCCAGTCCGATGTTGATCACGTAGCCGAGCGAGAGCAGCGGGTACGCCTGGCTCACCGGAACGCGCGACAGGCCGACCAGCCACACGATGACACTGAGCCCGTAGGCGCACAATGCATACCAGAGCGACGGCACGCTCAGCAGCTCGAGGCCGCGCCGCAGGAGGCCGCTGTCGGTGAGCACCAGCGGTCCGGTCGCGCGCGTGGCGGCTTTGAGTCCGAGCTGCGCCAGCGCGTTCAACAGCACGCCGCAGAACAGGATGGAGAAATCGCTGAGCTTCACAGGCGACTCACTGCAACGGTGTAGTTATCGGCGGCGATCACGCGCCCGGGAAACCCCGCTCGCCGCCAGGAATCCCAGACCCCGGGATCGAAGAATGCCACGGCGTCGCGGCTGGCGCTCCAACGGGCCCTGAAGGCCTCGACACCGAGGTCCTCGCGCCCGGGCTCCGCCCGGAGCCCGAAGGCGAGCTCCCCCTGGTAGTCGACCAGCGTAAGGGTGCGGCCGAGGTAGGGCGAGACCGTTTCCCGGTATTGCCCGACGCTATATAGAGAGGTCTGCGGCCCCACCGCCGGGCGGGTCGCGGCGACCAGATCGCGCGCCGAGCGCGCCGGGGGAATCGCCGCGTAAGCGCACAGCAGGCACTGCCACGCGAGAATCGCCCCCGCCGCGGCCGTGACGGTGAGCGCCCCGGCCTCGAGCCGCACGGCACGCAGCGTGACGAGCGCCGCCAGCAGCGCGATCAGGCTCGCCGCCGCCATCCACGCGAGCGCCTCATGCGGCACGAAGGCGTTGCGACGCGCGCTGTAGACGATGCCGGCGGCGACGATGAGCAGGACGAGCCCCGCGCCCACGCGGGTGGCCACTGCGGCGAGGCGTGCGGGGTCCGCGGCTTGCGCGCCGGTGAGCGCGGCCAGCACCGGAAACATCGGCAGGATGTAAGGAGCGAGCTTCGAGCCCGAAGCCGAGAAGAACAGCAGCGTGACCGCGGCGTAGATCAGCAGGAACCTGCGCGGCTTGAAGGCAGTCGCCGGCGCCGGCGCCTCACGCCACGCGGGCCCGATGGCGCGCGCCAGCGGCGCGATCCACGGCAGGACGCCGAGCGTGAGCAGCGGCAGGAAGTACCACCAGGGCTCGACCCGCTGGTGAACCGTGGTGAGAAAGCGCGCGAAGTGCTCGTGCACGAAGAAAAAGCTCGCGAAGCCCGGATTGCGCAGTGAGACGGCGATGAACCACGGGCTGGTGAGCGCGAGGAAGAGCGGCACGCCGGTCGCCGGATGCAGCCGCCGCCAGGGGCCCGCGTCGCGCTCGATCAGCGTATAGACGATGAGCGCACCCCCGGTGAGCACTCCGACCACGATGCCCTTCGAGAGTACCCCGAGCGCCGCCGCCGCCCAGGCGGCGAGCATCCAGTTGCGTTCGCCGTCCGAGGCGGGCGCGGCGGTCTGCGCCCGCGTGAAGGCCAGCACCGCCGCGGTGAGCCAGAACGTGAGCCCCGCATCGAGCAGGTTGAGGTGCCCGACGATCAGAAAGTAGGGACTCACCGCGAGCGCGGCGAGCGCCGCCAGGGCCGCAGCGCTGCCGAACAGCGCCCGCGTCCAGGCGAAGGTGAGCGCCAGGCAGCCGAAGGCGAGTCCCACCGACCAGGCGCGCGAGCTCCACTCGGAGAGCCCCGCGAGCCGATACACCGCGGCGGTCGCCCAGTACTGCAGCGGCGGCTTCTCGAAGTATTTCAACCCGTCGAAGCGCGGCGTGACCCAGTCGCCGCTCGCGAGCATCTCACGCGGAATCTCCGCATAGCGTCCCTCGTCCGGATCGAGCAGCGGGCGCACCGGCGTGGTGGCGAGCCAGGCCGCCGCGAGCACCAGCCACGCGAGCCACCCGGCTCGGCGCGCCTCGAGCGCCCGCCCTGCATCACTCGCCATGCCGGTCCGGCGGCGGGCCGCGCTAAGGCGCGCGCGCCTCGATGTCGGCGCGCAACGCCGCCGCGCGCGAACCGAAGCCTTCCTGCTTAACGTAGTAGTCGATGGTGCGCCGCATGGCGGTGTCCATGTCGGTGCTCGGCTGCCACCCCAGGTCGCGCTTGGCCGCCTCGATGTTCGGCACGCGCACCTGGATGTCCTGGTAGTACTTGCCGTAGTACTCGCCCGCCGACACGTCGACGATCTCGGTGGCCCGCGCGCTGTCGCGCAGCACCGGGAACTCCTGCGCGATGCGGAT
>DATMMB010000121.1:0-9642 GCA_035569895.1 Solirubrobacteraceae bacterium
AGCGCCTCGCGCCAGCCATCCTTCATCCGTCCTGCCCACGCGCGCTCCCAATCCTCCGCCAGCGCGGGGTGCTGCTCGCGCCAGGAGTCCATCCGCGCCCGCCACTCGCGCTCGGCCTCCGCGCCGGCATCGGCGAGGCTCATGTGCGCGTACACCCGCTTGTCCACCCAGAAGTGGCGCTCCGGGTCGAAGCCCATCGCGAGCTTCGCCGCGCGCACCTCCTCCTCGCCGAGCGGCGACCCGTGCGCGGCGGCGGTGTCCACCGCGTGCGGCGCGGGGTAGGCGATGTGCGAGCGCACCGCGATGAACGACGGGCGCTCCACCTCCGCGCGCGCGCAGGCGATCGCCGCGGTGAGGGCGTCCACGTCCTCGGAGTCTCCGACCCGCTGCACGTGCCACCCATCCGCCGCCAGCCGCGCGATGTGGTTCTCGCCGTCGAAGGAGATCGCGGTGCTCCCGTCGATCGTGATGCGGTTGTCGTCGTAGCAGACGATCAGCCTGCCGAGCCCGAAGTGCCCGGCGATCGAGGCGGCCTCCTGGCTGATGCCCTCCATCATGTCCCCGTCGGAGCAGATCACGTAGGTATGGTGGTCGACCACCTCTTCGCCGGGGCGGTTGTAGCGCTCGGCCAGGAAGCGCTCCGACATCGCCATCCCCACCGCGTTGGCGAAGCCCTGCCCGAGCGGCCCGGTAGTGATCTCCACGCCCGGGGTGTGCCCACGCTCGGGGTGCCCGGGGGTGCGCGAGCCCCACTGACGGAACTGCGTCAGGTCCTCGAGTGACAGCTCGTAGCCACACAAGTGCAGTAGCACGTACTGCAACACGCAGGCGTGACCGGCGCTCAATACGAAACGGTCGCGCGCCGGCCACGTGGGATTGCGCGGATTCGCCCGCAGGAAGCGCTCGAACAGCGTGTAGCCGAGCGGCGCGAGCGCCATCGCGGTGCCCGGATGTCCGGCGTTCGCCTGCTGCACCGCGTCCATCGCCAGACAGCGAATCGTGTCGATCGACAGGCGCCGCAGCGCCGACTCCTCGGGGGACTCGCCGCGGCCGTCCGGCACCGAAGCGTCTGCCCGCAAACCGATCGGCTCATGCCTCGCCGCCATCGCCGCCCGATCCTAGCCTGAATCTCGGTGGAAGAGTCTCTGCAGGATGAACCGCCGGCAGGCGCGAGGGCAGGAGTGCGCCACTTCACCCACCAGCGGGGTCCTCCATGAGCACCCCGCTGCACGCCATGCGGGCGACCCTCCGCGACCTTCGTCCGCGGTCCTACCAGTCCCGAGGCCCGCCTCCTACCAGTCCCGCGGCCGCCTGATGGTCGCCGGCAGCGCCGAAACCGGGTGCACACGGCCCCCCGAGCAGCGACCGGCGCGGCGGCGGACCCTCACCAACCAATGCAGGTCGTGGCGGCAGTGGGAGCGGCGATACGGCCAGCGGGCGTGCAGCCCCCGGAGCATCCGCGGCTCCTCACAGACGAACACTTTCATGGCTATCCAACCTCCCTACCCTCGCGATTGGCCCAGCCGGCCGAGAGAGACGCTCGAAGTGCGCCGAGTTGGAGTGGCTAATAGTACGCACACTACAGAACGATCCCGTAATGCCGGGTTGCGCCAGACGCCTTGTCGCCCTGGCCGCTTCCCCGCCAAACACCGCTCGACACGACACCCCTTGTATTGATTCCCCTGCATTACGATCCCTTGGCCAGTCCGGGCATTGACCCCTCGCATTTTGTCATTGAGACCAGATGCCCACAACAAATAAATCACGTTTTACTCATCCTGTCAACAGCTGACGATAGCGCAGAGCGCTGTCTGCCGATCGCTCAAGCCATTGGCAGACAGGCCCCGCTCCACTAAGGTGCAGCATGTGGCCGAGGGAGTCAGGCAGAGCGGCAGCGGGGGCTCGGCGGACCGGGCGAAGGACCTCGACGGGACTGGACGGCCTGAAGGAGCCCCATCGAAAAAGGCGAAAGGCCGCGGACGGGCAAACAATCGGCCGAGCGCCGACGGTGGCGGCGCGGGCGCCTCCGGCACCTCTCCCGCACGTGGCAGGGCGGACGCGCAGAAGGGCCTGCCGCGTGGTCCCCAGGCGCTTCCCCGCGAGCGCGTGGCTGCGCACCAGCGCGAACGACTGGTAGAGGCGATGGTGCAGGCGGTGAGCGAGCGCGGCGTCGTCGCGACGACGATCTCCGACCTCGTCGCGCGTGCGGGGATCTCCAGGCGCACCTTTTACGAACACTTCGACAACAAGGAGGACTGCCTGCTCGCGACCTACGACACCGTCGTGGAGAGCGAGGTCCGGCGACTGCTCGACCTCGCCGACGCGGACGTCGGCTGGCTCGAGCAGCTGGAGGCGATCGTCCGCGCGCTGTTCGACGCGATCGCCGAACGGCCCGACGCGGCGCGGCTGATCTGCGTGGAGATGGGCGCCTCTGGCGCCATCGGCGTGCAGCGCTGGGCGGACGGCGCCACCCGCTTCGAACGCTTCATCAGCGAAGGCTTCGAGCGCGCGCCGGGCGCTGGCACGATCCCCGACCCGGTTGCCCGGGCGGTCGTGGGGGCACTGCGCAAGATCATCTACACGCGCGTGCGCGAAGAGCGCTCGAACAAGTCGCTGAAAGGCGAGCTCGCGCGGATCGTGCCCGAACTGATGGAGTGGATCTCCTGCTATTACCCGACTCCCGCCGGGATCCTCCGCCGGCCCCGGGCGCAGAAGCCACGCTGGCTGGAGGGGGGCCGCGCACCCGGGTCGCTCTCACCCTCGGCGCCCTGGGGGGTGCGGGGGCTGCCGCGCGGCGAGCACAACCTACCCAGGGGCTTTGTGGAGTTCAATCAGCGCGAGCGGATCTTCGACGCGATCGCCCGGCTCACCGCAAGGGACGGCTATCAGGCGCTCAGCCTGGAGGACATCGCGGCTGCCGCGGCGGTGTCGCTGCAGACCTTCTATAGCCACTTCGAGAGCAAGGAGGAAGCCTTTCTCGCCACCTTCGAGGTGGGGCACACCCGCGCCAAAGCGGCGGTCAACCGGGCGCTCGCCCACCAAACCAACTGGATCGACGGAGTGCGCGCCGGCGCGCTTGCGCTGCTCGAGTTCCTCGCCTCCGAGCCCGCGCTCGCGCACCTGTCGTGCGTGGACATCCTGATCGCCTACCCGCACGTCGCCGGCAGGGTGGCGGAGGCCAACGCCGCCTACGCGGAGCTGCTTGACATGGATCTGGGCGAGGGCGCCCCCTCCCAGCAGCAGGCGCCGATCGTGGGGGAGGCGATCGTGGGCGGCGTGTTCGAGCTGCTCAACGACTACATCTTGAGGGAGCACACCCGCAGGCTGCCCGAGCTCGCCGACCACGTCAGCTATATCGCGCTGACGCCGTTCATCGGCCGCGAGGCCGCGGCTGCGGCGATCGCGCGGCGCTGAGAAGCCTGCCTGGGACGCCGATTGGAAACGCCGGGTGGAAGGTCTTGACCAACGCCAGTTCGGCACCGTAGCCTTACCCAGTGCACTGGGGCGCTCACGACCGCGGCGGCGCCAGCGAGCAGATCGCGCAGGCTAACCGCGAGCTGCGAATGCGACTGCCGCTCGCCGACCGCGAGGATTTTGACGATGCGCGACGCGGCTTCATCGCGGCACTCTCTCCGGCGGTGGTGGAGGGTACCGACGGGCGCGTCGTATGGGACATGGACGCCTACGCGTTTCTCGACGCGGAGTGTCCCGACACGGTCAATCCCAGCCTCTGGCGCCAGGCGCAGCTGAACGCGATCCACGGGCTGTTCGAGGTCGTTCCCGGCATCTACCAGGTGCGCGGCGTGGATCTGTCGAACATGACGATCGTCGAGGGGCGCGAGGGAGTGCTCGTGATCGACCCGCTGATCTGTGCGGAGACCGCCGCCGCCGCGCTCGCTCTCTATCGCACCCACCGCGGCCAGCGGCCGGTGCGCGGACTGCTGTATACGCACTGTCACGTCGACCACTTCGGCGGCGCGCTCGGGGTGGTCAACGCTGAGGATGTCGCCGCCGGTCGCGTTCCGGTGCTGGCGCCGGAGGGCTTCCTCGAGCACGCGATCGCCGAGAACGTGTACGCGGGCCCGGCGATGGCGCGTCGCGCGGCATACATGTTCGGAGCATCGCTGGAGCGCGGGCCGCGCGGGCAGGTGGGAACCGGCCTGGGGATGACGGTCTCAACCGGGACGATCGGGCTCGTGCCACCCACCCACGAGATCGCGCGCACCGGCCAGCGGGAGACGGTGGATGGAATCGCGATGGTCTTCCAGATGACGCCCGGCAGCGAGGCGCCGGCCGAGATGAACTTCCTGCTGCCCGACCATCGCGCGTTGTGCATCGCCGAGAACGCCACCCACAACCTCCACAACGTGATCACCCCGCGCGGGGCGCTCGTGCGCGACGCGCGCGCCTGGTCGCGCTACCTGGGGGAAGCGATCGAGCTCTTTGGCGAGCACGCCGACGCGCTGTTCGCCGGGCACCAGTGGCCGCGCTGGGGCGCCGCGCGGATCGTCGATCTGCTCGCAAAGCAGCGCGACCTGTACGGCTATCTGCACGATCAGACGCTGCGGCTGCTCAACAAAGGGCACGTCGGCGCTGAGATCGCCGAGCTGCTGCAACTGCCGTCGGCGCTTGCGCGCGAGTGGCACTGCCGCGAGTACTACGGCACGGTGAGCCACAACGCAAAGGGTATCTATCAGCGCTACATGGGCTGGTTCGACGGCAACCCCGCGCATCTGTGGCCGCACCCGCCCGAGCAAGCGGCCGTCCGCTACGTGCGCGCGATGGGCGGCAGCGAGGCGATGCTCGCCGAGGGCCGGCGGGCGTACGCCGAGGGCGACTACCGGTGGGTGGCGGAGCTGATGTCACACGCGGTGTTCGCCGACCCCGACGACAGCGAGGCGCGGGAGCTGCAGGCGCAGGCGTTTGAGCAGCTCGCCTACGGCGCCGAGAACGCGACCTGGCGCAACTTCTTCCTGACGGGCGCTCGGGAGCTGCGCGAGGGCGTGGTCGCCCAAGCGTACACACCGCCGAAGGAGATGGTCGCCCAGTTGAGCACCGAGCAGCTGTTCGACGTGCTGGCGATCCGCATCGACGGACCTCGGGCGGGCGAGCGGCGGCTGTGCTTCAACTGGGTCTTCACGGACATCGGCGAGCGCCACGTGCTGATGCTCTCCAACGGCGTGCTGATCCACTCCGCGAACCGCGAGCACGCTGACGCCGACGCCACCGTGGTAGTGGAGCGGGCCGCGTTGAACGAGCTGTTCGCGGGAGTCACGCCGATGGCGGAGCTGCTGCAGGCCGGCCGGCTCCGGATCGAAGGCGACCCCGTCAAGCTGGGGGAGCTGCTCGGGCTGCTGGAGGAGCCCGATCCTGCGTTTGCGATCGTGACGCCGTGATCGGCCGCGCTGTGATCGGCGATCCCCCCGCGGGCGCGCTGGACCGTATGAGCCAGCGCGAGCACTTCACCACCCCAGACGATCTTGTGTTCTGCAATGCGCTGGGCCGCCCCCTCGATGATTCCGCGCTCCGTCGGCGCTACCGTCGTGCCCAGGCGGCAGCTGGCGTTCGGCCGTTGCGCTTCCACGACCGACGTCATACACTCGCAAACCACACTACCGTACGGATCCGTTCGCTTCCGCACCGATCTGATAATGTGTGCGTATGGCGACGATCAAAGCTGAGGAGATCCGTATTCCGCGTCGGGCTCGCGACGCCGTTGCCCATCACGAGGCGGTTGTGGTGTTCAACCGGGAGCGACCGGCTTACGTGATCGTTCATCCCGACGATCATGGGCGAACCCTTGTTTCGCGTCGTGGACGGCCCCTGAGGGAGGCGCTTGCACTGCTCAGGCAAGCAGCGCCGCCTGACCCCGCGTTCGCCGAGGACATGGAAGCCGTGCTCAACGCTGTCGGACCAGCACCGGCCGACCCATGGGCACAGTCCTAGACACGACCGTCTTTATCGAACTCGAGCGGGCAATGCCCCACCTACCCGCCGAGCGTGCCATGACAGAGGCCACCAAACGCCTGGAATCGCAGCTGGGTGATAACGAGGAGGTGGGAATCGCTTCGATCACCGCCTCGGAGCTGTTGCATGGCGTGCACAGGGCCAGCAACGAGCACCGTGCAAGACGCGCTGCGTTCGTCGAGGCAATACTCGCCGCATTCCCAACCCTTTCCTTCGACCTTCTTGTGGCGCGGGTCCACGCGCGGCTATGGGCCGGCCTGGCCTCAACCGGGGCTGAAGTTGGCGCACACGATCGACTTGTCGCTGCCACCGCCATCTCCGCTGGCTGGCGAGTCGGGACTGCCAACATCCGTCACTTCAACCGCATCCTCGGACTGGACACGACGCCGCTCCAAATGACCTGAGACCTCGTACAACCAGGCACTTGCATCGAAGTGGGCCGTTCCGGGGTTCGATCCCAATAGGCCAGCACAGGATAAACAGGAGCCTCGGGCGGGGTAGATGGGGCGGTTCTCCCAGGATGTGCGGCGGGGACTCCCAAGTCATCCGGTAGCAGAGAGCGTTTCCCCAGTAACTGAGCGGATTTCCGGCCGCACGGTTCTCCCAGGACGGTACTCGCGAGCTCCCCCAACTTTGGGCTTTGGTGGTGCGGGCCGCTCGTATGCTCGCTTCGATGAGCACCGAGACGCCAATCACGCAGATGCCCGAGTCGCGGAGAACAGTCGATCCGCTGGCGATGGCGTTGTTCGGGGTGGCCCGAGAACTCCCGGTTGCAGAGCGGCGGGTGCTGCTCAGCGCGATCGACGGCCGGCTGCACGGTGTCGGCGGAGAGCGCGCCCGGCTGGCGCTGGAGGTGCTGCGCCGCTGCGAGCGGGAGATCGGGCAGACGGTGTCCAAGCGCCGCTACGAGCGCTGGCGAGAGGCACATTCCGAGCGCGACACGCTGCCGTCCTCGACGTATGTGGCGAACAGCCTGGGCGGCTCGTGGGCGCGGGCGATGGACGCCGCCGGGGTCGCGCCGGCGGTGGAGCACGCTACGCTTCGCTGGCACCGCCAGGGGCCAGCGCCCACCGACGAGGAGGTTCTGCAGGAGCTGCGGTGCTGTGCACGGGAGCTGCGAGCGGACTTCGCGTTCGGGGAGTACCGGGCGTGGGCGCTGGCGCAGCGGGCTGAGAGCCCCAGTCGGCGCGGCCTGCTGATCCACCCCACGAGCTTCATCCGTCGCTTTGGGTCGTTCGCCCAAGCGCGTATCGCCGCGGGCCTGGGCGAGTCGGGCCGCCACCGTGGGCCACGGGGCAGCCACGCCGAGTACACGTCCGAGGCGTGCATCGCCTTCCTGCGGGCTGCTGCCCGCGAGGCACGCACACGGATGCTGGGGGTCGCTGACTACACGCGGTGGCGCAGAGCCCAGCTCGAGGACGCCCGGAGCCGGGGCATCTGGCGTCCAATCCCCGAGTGGAAGATCCCGCGCGACCGGTTCGGCACCTGGCCCCGCGCGCTCGCGGCGGCCGGCCTCGTGTCCACCGAGGAGGCCGCGCAGTACCACCGCGGCCAAGGCCAGCGTGTGCCGGACGAGCACATCGCCAAATGGTTGTGCGCCGCTGCGGTGGCGCTCGGCCCCGGCATGACCAGCCACGCCTACAAACAGTGGCGCCAGACACAAATCGATAGCCCGACCGCCGGATACCCGCCCAGCCAGCGAGTGCTCCAGTTGCGCTTCGGCCGCTGGTCCACCGCCGTGCAGAGCGCCGACGCTGCCGTCATCGCTGACAAGCCCTTCGAGCACGTTATGGAGATCCTGCGCACGAGGAGCACCGAGCGGTGAGCAGCGAGGCGGTCAGGGTGATTCGCGACATCCTCCCCGGCGTGCACGAGCAGGCGCTGCGCGAGCTTCGCGCGCTCATCGCTTACTCGCTGGCCGCGCCCTCGCCGGCCGAGCTGCGGGAGCAGCGCCTCGGGCTGCTCGTCCAGATCGTTGTCCGCGCGCCTGCGAGGATACCCCTCGGCGAGGAGTACGAGGCCGAACGCGCCCAGCGAGCGACCAGCGGCGAGGAGTGGCCCTCCCGCAGCCAGCTCAGCCGTGCCTACGGCTCATGGTTGCGAGCCGTGAGCGCCGCGATGGAGCTCGACCACCCGCGCTCCCGGACACCGCCCCCGAGCTACCACGCCCGCCCGGTCGCAGGACCGCCCTACACACGCCGCGACGCCCTCCTCGCCGTCACGCGTTGCATGAAGGAGATCGGCGCGTGGCCGACCCAGAGCGACTATCTGCAATGGCGACGCATCCTGCGCCACACCGGACGGCTCCACGGACCCGGAGAACCACGCCTACCAGACGCCAAGACGCTCAGACGCCTCTATGGCAGCTGGTCACAAGCACGCGGCGCAGCAGAGCGATGGACCAACGGCAGCCCACCTTGACGACAGAGAGTGCTTCGTTCACCTTGTCTGCCACCTCGAGGGCTGGATGAATCCCAACGGCGGCTACGCTAGGGGGTCTTCCGCATTGCAGCAGAACGCGAAGCCGCTTTATCTACCGGCATCGGACGTGATCCGCTGAAGCTGAGCCACTACCACGTCTCTATCGGCAGCAACGGCCTTGAGCTCGTTCATGACTAGATCGCGATCATGAGCGATCGTGGAGACTTCTGCCGCTAGCTTCATGACATTATGTCGGAGTGCAGCAACCTCTCGCGGCTCTCCGGGCTCGACGGCTTGGAGAGCCTCAATGGTCACGCCCACATTGCGCTTGCGCAGCACTAGCAGTCCGTGAGCAGCCTGGTCGGTATCTTCAACTCGCTCAAACTCAAAAGCACGACCCCAGTGCGCCCGCAGCCACCACTCGGAGTGCTGCACTGAGGGGCCACCGCTGTCCCACGACTGCCACGGCCGAAGCACGTTCATACCTATGCGATCAGGATTCCATGCCTCGCCTGCAATCGACTCGGACATTCCACGGCCAAGATAAGTACAGACGAAACGTCCACCAGGTCGCAGCACCCGATGGATCTCAAGCAACCAGCCAGCCCAATGATCAGTCAGGTGTGTGAAGACCGACATTGCCAGAACCAAGTCAACCGACCTATCGGGCAACGGGAGCCCAGGCTCCTCATCACAGACGAAGACATTCAGTGGTGGGCTGAAATGCTCGCGTAGCCAGTTAATGCTCGGTTCGTCGATATCGCAGCCAATGAACTCGCAGACCTTGGCCTCGTCGAGGAAGTGACGTAGAAGCTTGCCAGCACCGCAGCCAAAATCTAGGATACGTCTACCTTCGGTAAACCAATCGACCCCCTGGATGCTTAGGATCGTCTCGCGTATATTCGCACCCATCACATCGAAGCTACCAACGGGGTCGTCTTGGTCCAAGACACCGACACGACGCGCAAGCTCCGACGGAGGTAGAGGTAGACTGTTCACGGCCTCAATCGTAGCAACGCCCTGCTAGCAACGCCCTGATCACCTTGCGCTGTCGCGTCATCCCCGGGGTTCTGCTCCTCATACATCGCAGAGCCCGACAAGCTCAAGTCGCGAACTTCTCAAAGGGTGCCGCCCTGCCAGGCAACGCCATCCCAGTTCCATTCCGCGATCTGGCTACTACTGTTCACGTAGTAAACCCAAGTGTCGCCTAGTGAGTTCCTTGGGGCAACCGCGGGGCTGGTGCCTGACTTGATG
>DATMMB010000122.1:0-3169 GCA_035569895.1 Solirubrobacteraceae bacterium
GCGCGCTGCGGGGCGGTGTGCCTCACCGGCCGGGGGCCTTACGAGCGGCAGCTGACCCTGTGACTGCGGTCGCCACCCGCCTGGTCAGGGCCGGTATGGCGGGGCATTCACCTCCCCGCCCGATGCGAGATCCACACGTACACCGTGTTCACCTTCGACCCTTCGCGGAAGCTGACAGCGAACGCCAGCGGCACGCGCCTGACCGGCGGGCGGGAGGCGTCGCTGAGGTAGATAGCTTCGCGGTAGGGGCGGTGGTAGAGCTCATACCACGAGCCCAGCCGCAGGTAGGAGCCGGGAGCCAGCACGCGCGTGCCGCGTGCGACGAGGAAGTAGCGCACCGACGGTTTGATCGGTTCGGTGGCGCCGTCCAGCGGTCCCTCCAGCACGACGCTGCCGCCACGGGGCACGAGCGGGGCGAGACGCGCATCGATCGCTTTGATCGGCTTGTATAGGGTGGCGTGTTCGTCGGGGGTGGCCTGTGCGGCCACGGCGTTGCCCACCGCTGCGGCGGCGCCGATCCCCGCGAGCGTGAGGAGCACCGAGCCGAGCGCCGCAGGGCGGCTGGCCGCGAGGCGAGGTGGGGCTGGGCGATCGGGTGGGACCGGCGGGCCGGCTGCGATTTGAGGGCTGGGTGGGACTGGAGGGCCGGGTGCGATTAGAGGACCGAGCGGGCTGCTGGCGTGGCCGGGTGTCGTGCTCGCGCCCGGCCGGCGGCGCACAGCCCCCACCGCCCTGCGCACGGCCCACGCGAGCACCAGCAACAGGACCCACGCGAGCGCCAGCCACACGACCATGCCCGCCTGTGAGCCCCACCACATCGTGTAGCCGAGCGTCGCCGACAGCCGCCGCGGGGTGGGTGTGGAGGCGGCCACGGCCGCGAGGGCGGGGCACAGCACGAGCGCGATCAGCGCCAGCGTCGCCACGTCGCGGCGGCGGTACACCAGCGCGATGAGCGCCACCACCGCGAGCGCGGCGAGCATCGCGATCGTGGAGTTTTCGGTGAATGCGCTTGGCTTTTCGCGGACTTCATACTTGCGCTGCCAGCGGCTCTTGGGTGTTTGTAGCCACCACGGCACGATCCCCACCGCCCGCACCACCGCGTGCCACCCCACTTCCTCGCCCAGCGTCTGCTTGTGCTTGGTGGCGCTTTCCACCACCAGCGTGAGGTTGCCGGGGTGTTCGGTCAGCTGTCCGTCGATCGTGGCGCTCCAGCAGAACGCCAGCACCAGCAGCGTCGCCAGCGTCCACCCGATTGTCGCGCGCCGGCGCTTCAGCGATCTCCATACGCCTCTGCCCCACCGCCGAGCGGGCGCGCCATCCTCGCGTCGCTGTTCGCGGGGTGTCTTGCTCTCGCATTGTTGTTCGCGGGGTGTCTTGCTCCCGCATTGCTGTTCGCGGGGTGCCTTGCCCCCGCATTGTTGTTCGCCGGGCACCTTGCCCTTGCGCTGCCGCTTGCCGGGCGCGCCGTCCTCGAGTCGCCGTCGCCTTCCTGCGATCGCCCCCACCGTCAACCCGCCCAGCCCGACGGCCAACAGCGCCAGGGTGGGGGGGAGGTAGGTGAGATGGGTCTGCACCACGAAGCTCGCCACCAGCACCGTCAGAGGCAGCAGCCAGTGTTCGCCGCACGCCAGCGACCAGCACAAAAAGATCAGCAGCGTGAACGGGAACAGGCCGGCCGACGGGTTCCACACATCGTGGAAGGTCTCCGCCGCCAGTGACTGGCACATAAGCGCGATCGCCACGGCGGTCATCACCATCAGCATGCGGCCCCCGCGCCGGCGGGCGAGCGCGACGCAGCCGACGATGCACAACGTGTTGAACGCGCCCATCGTCACGGTCATGCCCATGTCGCTGCCGTTGTAGGCGGTGGGTGCGAGCAGCCAGAAGAGCATCGGCCCAAGCGAATGGGTCACGCGGCCGGTGACTTCGCCGGCGAGCGAGTACTGGCCGACCAGCGGCATGTGCGAGGTGAACACGTCGTGGGCGCGGGTGGCGATGATCCCGCGGTCGGCCACCGGCACCCACCCGGCTTGCACGGCCTTGACGGTCGCGCTGATCACCGGGATCGCGGCGGCCAGCCCGGCGGTGAGCGTGAGCAGGCCGTTCCCCAGCTTGGCCGCAGCGCCTGGCAGCGAGGCGCGCAGCCAGGCCGCTAGACGTCTTGCCGAGGCGCCCAACCGCTGTGTTGGGCGGTGTCGGCACGCCGGTCGATGGTCCGGCGGGGGTGGGGGAATGGCTTTCTTTCCGGCCTCCACCACTTCATTTTGTAAATCGTTTGGGGCTGAAGGTGGTGTCTCGATTTGGTGGCATAACCACCAACTGGACCACTGGGGCGGGGACCACGCGATCACTTGAGAGGTCCAGTAGCTGGTTGGTGCAGCCACGCCTTAGATGTGCTCTTCGAGCCTGCGTGGTCCCAGCCCAAACTGAGACACCACCGGGCTGAAATGGTACATATACGCAGGTCGTCCGTCGCATCACCCCTGCGGTATGTGGGGGGCGAGCTCGCGGCGCGCGATCGAGCGCTTGTGCACCTCGTCGGGGCCGTCGGCGAGGCGCAGGGTGCGCAGGTGCGCGTACATCCATGCAAGCGGGAAGTCGTCGCTGACGCCGCCGCCGCCGTGCACCTGGATCGCGCGGTCGATCACCTTCAGCGCGACGTTGGGGGCGGCCACCTTGATCGCGGCGATCTCGATCCGCGCGGCGCGGTTGCCGGCGGTGTCCATCAACCACGCCGCCTTCAGCGTGAGCAGCCGCGCCATCTCGATCTCGATCCGCGACTCGGCGATCCAGTCCTGGATGTTGGCGCGGCTCGCCAGCGGCTCGCCGAAGGTGACGCGCGTGGCGGCCCGCTCGCACATCGCCTGAAGCGCCCGCTCGGCTGCGCCGATCGAGCGCATGCAATGGTGGATGCGCCCCGGCCCCAGCCGCGCCTGAGCGATCATGAAGCCCTCGCCCTCGCCCGCGATCAGGTTCCCCGCCGGCACGCGCACATCCTCGAACATGATTTCCGCGTGCCCCTCGTGATCCTGATAGCCGAATACCGGCAGCCCCCTCACCACCCGCACGCCGGGCGTGTCGAGCGGTACGAGGATCATGCTTTGCTGGGCATGACGCGGGCCGTCCGTGCGGGTCTTTCCCATCACGATCATGATCTTGCAATGCGGGT
>DATMMB010000123.1:0-4087 GCA_035569895.1 Solirubrobacteraceae bacterium
GGCCTCCTCCGGCACGATCCCCTACCCCGGCGACAACGCCCCGAAAGCCGAGATCGCGCAGTGGATGGGCGACCTCGCCGCCAAGCACGGGCTGCCCCGCGAGCTGCCGGTGATGGCGTCGCTCGTGGAGTCGAGCCTCCACAACGACAACTTCGGCGATCGCGACTCGCTCGGCTACTTCCAGATGCGCACGAGCATCTGGGACAACGGCGAATACGCCGGCTACCCAAACGACCCGGAGCTGCAGGTGAAGTGGTTCATCAACCAGGCGCTGGCCGTCAGGAGCCAGATGCCCGACCGCCACTTCGGCTCCAATCCCGCCAACTTCGGCGAATGGATCGACGAAATCGAGCGGCCCGCCGAAGAATACCGGGGCCGCTACCAGCTACAGCTCGACGCAGCGCGGGAACTGCTGGGGCAGGCTTAGCCACCATACCGTTGACTTACGAGCGAGCGCCGGCAGGCTGCTGCTTCACCGTCGGCAAATAGGACGAAGTCGATCAGTGCACGAAGGGGCTCGAGAGTGAGATGGCGTGGATCGGGCTCTGTGCCACTCGTAGCCTGTGACAGAGAAGGACCTACGGGATCAGCGGAAGCGCTCGTACCCGGATCCGATCGGGCTCAACGACAACGATGCTGCCGTCGGCGCGGTCACGCTCGATCGTCGCGATATTGGCGAGCAGCATCTCCGATTGCTGCTCTGGTCGTCGTTGGGTGCCGTGACGAAACAAGACGACAGAGGGTGATCGCTCTCGTCGCAAGGCGGGCAGTGTGCCAAAGTCCGTGTCGGCAGAAAACGACCACGCGTTGCTCCTGCTGCGCGCGTTCGAAGATCTCTTCGTCACTGGCTGCCTGTAGTCCGTAGTCGCGAACGTGAACGGCATCGTTCCCGGCGGCTCGCAGGCGCTCGGCGACGACCGGCGAGAGCGCGTTGTCGACCAGGAACCTCACGCGGAGGCTGCGAGCGGAAGCTCTCGCTCGCGGACGGCCTCCGCGGCATAACGCATCGACTCGCGAATGTCCTCAGCCTCCAGGTCCGGGTAGGCGGCGAGGATCTCTGCATCGCTCATACCGTCAGCGAGCATCCCAATCACGGTCGCGACCGGTATCCGCAGACCGCGGATGGATGGAACGCCACCCATCTGATCTCCCCGCACCGTGATCTTGTGAAGCCCATCGTTTCCGCTTACCGTGCGAGAATGACGCGGTCGGAAGCTGCCAACCACGACGCGCCATCAGCACGCAGGCCGACCTGTCACGTCAGACACTCCGCGAGGATCGCTCTCGGCCAGCAGCCTCCCCCACGGGAATGCGAAAACGAACGAATGGGGGAAGCGGGACCCAGATTGTGGCCCACGCATGGGCGAAGGGGCCCCAGGCACCCTCATGCGCAGGTCATTCATAGCCGAGCTTGCGCAGTTCGCCGACGGCCTGCGTGAGCGCCGCGGTGCCGCTATCAACGGTCTGGCGCGCGGCATCATAGGCCCCGGCGTTGCCGCCGCGCGCCGCTGAGGCCAGCGCGGAGTAGCCGCCGGCGATCCGCGAGAGCGCGGCGGCGAGCGCGGCGTTGGCGGACCGTTCGGCGCCACCGGCGCTGGCGGCGCCGACCGCCGTGGCGGCCTGTTGGTGGGCGCGCGCCAAGCGTTCGGCGGCGGCGGCCTGGGCGCTCGCCGATCCCGCCTTCGCCAAGGCCGCCCCGGCGGAGGCGCGCGCCGAGTCGAGCGCCGAGAGCGCGCTGGCGAGCGCCGTCGCGTACGCAGCGCTGGGTCCGAGCGCCGGCGCGCTGCCAGAGGTCAGCTTCAGCGAGCCGAGGATGCGCTCGCAGTCCACGACGGTGGCGCTCGCGCCGCCGGCGGGCGGCACGCACACGCCGATCACCGCGCCGGAGGACGTGCCGAGGGCGTAGACCGTCTCGGGCGCCGCCGCACCCGTTGGCTGCAGGCCGCGGTAGCGGTAGAGGTCGAGCCCGCCGAGGCGCACCGCTTCGCCGTGCGGGGTGGAGGGCAGCGCCGCGAGGAGGCTCGCCGGCAGCAGCGTCGGGCCGCCCGGGGTGGCGTTGCCGATCACGAGCTCCCCGCCCGAGGAGGGCGCGGCGAGGGCGAGCGACCCGCTCAGCGACAGGCCGGGTGTGGTGGGCACGCTGCTCTGCTGTTGCCAGCTGGAGGGGAACGAGACTTCGAAGTCGCTCGTGGCTGCCTGGCCGCTGAGCGCCGCCGCGGCGCTGCCGCCCCCGCCGTGCCCGAGCGCGAAGCCGGCGCCCGCCGCCGCCACCAGCACGCCGGCCGCCACCGCAAGCAGCCGCCCGCTCCCCTTGCGGCGCTCGCCGGGCGCCTGCTCGCGCGACGCCGATACGACCGCCTGCGCTGGATCGGTGGCCGCCGCGGCTGCTACGGCGGCCACGGGCACGGCGGTGGTGGTGGTGGCGGCTGCCGTCGAGTCGGCTGCCGCCGAGCCGGCTGCCGGCGGCGGCTCAGCGCTCGGGGGCGGGGATGCCGCGACGGGCGGTTGCGAATCCCGGATGGGCGGCGTCGTGGGCGGCTCGCCGGGAGTCGGTGGCGCCGCCGGCTCGGAGGGGCGGACCGCGGGCTGCCAGGTGGTTCCCAGCGGCGGCGGCTCCTGCGACCCGGCGGGCGCTTGCGGGGCTGGCGCGGCCGCCGGCGTGGGTGGCGCGGCGGCCGCGAGACGCTGCGCGGTGGGATCGGTGGCGGCCGCGGGCGTTGGCTGTGGGTGGGAGGCGGGTGCCGCCGGCTCGCCTGCCGGCGTAGGGACGGCGGGTGGGGCTGAGCCGGCTGCCGGCGCCGCCGGCGTGGGTGGCGCCTCCTGCGCCGGCGCAGGGACCGGCTCAGCCGGGCGGCCGAAGGTGATGAACTGCGACTCCGGCGCCTGCGCGGCGGGCGTCACCGGCGGCGTCCGCGCGCGCTGGCTCTCGAACGGCGCCGGCGTGAGCGGCAGCGGGGTGATCGTCGCGGGCCCCCGGTCGGGCAGCCGCGCCTCCCGCCGCCAGCGGGGGCCGAGCGCGGTGAGCACGATCTCTTCGAGCTCCTCCCATGCCTGCACCGCCGATTGGGTGCGCTCGGCGGGCTCCTTGACGAGCAGCCGCTGCACCCACTCCGAGAGCGCCGGGTCGACGTCGGGCCGCAGCTCCAGCAGCGGCGGGATCGGCTCTTTGACGTGGCGCAGCAGGATCGCCATCGGCGCCTCGGTGTCGTGGAAGGGGGGGCGGCCGATGACCTGCTCGTGCGCCATCACCCCCACCGAGTAGAGGTCGGTCCACGGGCCGAGCTGCTGCGCCATCGCCTGCTCGGGCGCCATGTAGATGGGGGTGCCGACGGTTGTGCCGGTGGCGGTCATGAACGCCGCGGTGCCCGCGCTCTGGGTGGCCTTGGCGATGCCGAAGTCGGTGATCTTCACGCGCCCGTCGGCGGTCACCATGATGTTCTCGGGCTTCAGATCGCGGTGCACGATCCCCAGCGGCTCGGCGTGGGCGAGGCCGGCGAGGATGCCCTCGAGCACGCCCGCGAGCTGCGCGAGCGAGAGGCTGCCGACCCACTGGCGCAGCGAGCCGCTCGACACGTACTCCATCGCGATGTAGGGGATCCCGCCCTCCTCGAAGTACTCGTGCACGGTGACGATGTTGGGGTGGCTGAGCGAGCCCGCCAGGCGCGACTCGCGCAGGAAGCGCTCGGCGAATTCGGGGGAGGTGGCGTGGAAGGAAGAGAGCTCCTTGAGCGCCACCAGTCGGTCGAGGTCGCGCTGGCGCGCGAGGTACACGACCGCCATGCCGCCGCGGCCGATCTCACGGACGATCTCATAGCGGCCCACCGTGCGCACGGCCGTCTCGGGACCCGCGTCGGCGGCCTGGGACCCGGCAGCGGCGGCGTGGGTAGAGCCGGCGGCATCCGCGCTGGTGCCCGCGGCCGGGGGAGCACCGGCCGCCGGGGGAGCACCGGCCGCCGGGGGGGCACCGGCCGCCGGGGGAGCACCGGCCGCCTGAGCGTCGGCGCCGGTGGTCGGGGGAGCGCTTGCGCCGGGCTCGTCCATCGCGCCCGCGTCAGCCCTCGACCTGCGTTTGGCCGGGGTCGGCGAC